>NZ_JBEYUI010000038.1:7529-38915 GCF_040643455.1 Micromonospora sp. NPDC047134 | reverse complement strand
GAGGCGGCAGGCGCGACGGCCATCATCATCCCGCCGCCGTCCATCCCGCAGGGTCCGCAGTTCTTCGTCAACCGGCCCTTCCTGTACGTCATCCACGACTGGTACACCGGCGTACCGCTGTTCCTCGGCCGGGTCCACGACCCACTGGTCACCGGCGCATAACACGTCAGGGGTGGCACGTACGGTCACCCGGTGAGCGACGACGACTTCGTCCGGGGGATCGAGCAGCACCGGCGTGAGCTGCGCGTGCACTGCTACCGGATGCTCGGCTCCTACGACGAGGCGGAAGACCTCGTGCAGGAGGTCTTCCTGAAGGCGTGGCGAGGGCGGGCCGGCTTCGAGGGCCGGTCCTCGCTGCGCAGCTGGCTCTACCGCATCGCCACCAACGTCTGCCTGGACGCGCTCGACGGACGCAAACGGCGGCTGCTGCCCGACCAGGCCAACCCGGACTACCTTCCCGGGCAGCCGACGACGACCCTGATCACCGGCCCGTGGCTACAGCCGTTCCCGGACGCCTTGCGGGCACCGGACGGGCGGTGGGAGCCGGTCGCGCCGCGCCAGGACGAGCCGGAGGCGGCGGTCGTGGCGCGGGAGACCCTGGAGCTGGCCTTCCTGGCGGCGATGCAGCACCTGCCGCCCCGGCAGCGTGCCGCGGTGATCCTCTGTGACGTACTCGGCTGGCCGGCGCGGCAGACGGCCGAGGTGCTCGACGGCAGCGTCGCGTCGGTCAACAGCGCCCTCCAGCGGGCCCGCGCCACGCTGCGGGAGCAGTTGCCGCCGGGCCGGTCGGACTGGGCACCGGCCGCGCCGCCGACCGAGGCGGACCGGCAGGTGCTGCGACGATACCTGGACGCGATCGAGCGCGGCGACCTCGACGAGGTGGCCGCGCTGCTGGCCAAGGACGTACGGGCGACCATGCCGCCGCTGGCGGAGTGGTTCGCCGACCGCGCGTCCGTCCTCGCGGCCCTGGCGGCGACCTGGGACGCGAGTTCCCCCGACTACATCGGCGCGTTGCGCGCCGTCCCCACCAGCGCCAACGGGCAGCTGGCCGCCGCCAGCTACCGGCGCCCGCCGGGGCGGGGAGTCTTCGAGCCGTTCGGGATCGGAGTTCTCCAGGTACGCGACGGCCTGATCACGGAGATCGTCGCCTTCCACGAGCCGGCGCTCTTCCCGGCGTTCGGGCTGCCGCCGACGATCGACCGATGAGTTCTCGTCGCGGTCGCCGTCTCTACTTCGGTACGAGCACATCAGCGCACCAGGAGGACGGCATGAGCGACTTCGCACCGCAGACCGCGACCGGCAAGGTCCTGTGGCATTTCACCATGTCACTGGACGGCTTCGTGGCGGGGCCGGACCACGACATGACCTGGATGGAGACCGGCATCTCCGAGCGGCCCGGCTTCGTCCAGCAGTACATCGAGACCACCGGCGCCATCCTCGGCGGCCGGCGCGGCTGGGACGCCTTCCCGGACGCCGGCAACGTCTACGGCGGCGGCTGGAGCGGGTCGCTCTTCGTCATGACCCACCACCCCGAGGACGCCAAGCCCGCCGACCGGGTGACCTTCCTCGACTGCGACCTGGCGGAGGCGGTGGAGATCGCCCTGGCGGCAGCCGGCGGAAAGAACGTCGAGGTGCTCTCGGCGGACATCGGCCGCCAACTCCTCCACCGCGGCCTGCTCGACGAGATCGACCTGCACATCGCGCCGGTGCTGCTGGGTGACGGCATCCGCCTCTACGAGCACCTCGGCGGCCGTCCGATCTACCTGCACCGGGTCGGCGCCGACGACCCGACCGCCGAACTCGACGTACGCTACCGCCCGGCGCCCAGGTAGGGGAGCGGGTCGGGCCAGGGAGGCCCTCCACCTCTCGTGGAGCGGCCCTCCCGGCCCGTCCCGTCCTTCGCCGTACGCTGATCGACTCCGTTTCGCCGCAACGGTGGGGTCCGTAGCGGTCTGATACCGCCGTTTCGGCGAAACGGTGAGTCGTCTTTCCGCCTTCGGCCGTGACGAGCGACTCGCCATAGTGGACCATGGAGACGCGATTGGGCATCGTCGACGGGAGCGCTGATGGATCCGGTGACCTTGGTGGTCGGTGCGCTCGCGGCAGGAGCGTTGCAGGGCACCGGAGAGGCTGCGGCCAGCGCGGTCAAGGACGCCTACCAGGCTCTCAAAGCGGCGGTGGCGGCCCGCTTCGCCGACCGGCCGTCCGGGCAGTTGGTGCTGCAGGAGCACGAACAGGACCCTGAGGTGTATGCCGCACCGCTGGCCAAACAGGTCCGTGCGGCGGGTGCGGACCAGGATCCCCGGATCGTGGAACTGGCCCAGGCGCTGATGGCACTGCTGAACGAGCAGGGCGCCGGGTCGGCGAAATACCAGGTGCGTCTGGACGGGGCCAAAGGGGTGCAGGTGGGGGACGGCAACACCCAGACCAACACCTTCGAGTAATCGTGGATCGCGGGCCGGACGTGGGATCGGGTGACGGCACCGACTCGAGAAGATCGGCGCCGGACTCAGCCGGTGGATCCATGTATCGGGTTGACGCCTCAGGCGCCAAAGGCGTGCTGGTCGGGGATTACGGCGTCCAACACCTCCATTTTTATTACGGCGGCCAGACAGCCGAGTCGGCGGCCGACGCCGGCGCCCTGCGTGCGTACCTGGAATCGCTCGCGGAGTGGTACCGGTGGCTGGAGTTGCAGGGGATCCGGGAGGCCGGGTCGCTGCGCATCGAGTTGGACAAGGTCTACGTCGCCCTGAAGGCGGAGCCGGAAAGCGAATACGACCTGCGGCATCGCGCGAAGCTGCACGAGATCGAGATCCGTGAGGCGGCGGGCGGCGCGCCGATCGATTCGATCGCGCCGACCCACCTGGAGGCGCTGGACGCCGAGAACGTCCGGCGGACCCATCAGCCGCGGCGAGAGGACGCGCGGCGAGCGCAGGTGACCGAGGTCCGGACGATCGCCGACGTGATCCGCCAGCACACGCGGATGGTCCTGCTTGGTGGGCCCGGCAGCGGGAAGACGACCCTCAGCCACTGGCTGGCTCTTCAACTGGCCCGCGGGCTCCTGGACCAACTGGGGCGGGAGGTCGCCCCGCAGGTGGGGCCGGACCTGGCGGGCGGCCTGGGCGTCCACGTCCGTGCTGACGCGACCTTCTCGTTCTCAAGGGCACACGTCGCCTCGATGTTCGCCACCGACGACGCGAACGCCGACCAGGTGAGCGCGATCGGCATCGAGGTGCTGCCGACGCGGGGGACCCTGGCGCTGTCCGGGGTACCGGTCGTCGTCGGCCAGATCGTCAAGATCGACCAGGTGGAACGCCTGACGTTCACCCCCGCCGCCGGCGAATGCGGCACCGGCTACGCACACCTGGGCTTCTCGGCGTACGACGAGACGGGGCTGCTCGCCTCGGCGACGGTCGTGATCGACGTGGGGGTGCACGTACAGGTGCCGGTCTCCCAGGTGGACCCGGATCAGCGTCCCGCCCTGGCGGACGAGCAGCTGGTCGATCTCGGGCCGGCGCGGCTGCCGGTCTTCCTGCGGCTGGCCCACTTCGCCCGGGAACTTGCCGATCGGGAGCGGACGCGGCGACCCACCGTCTCCCTGGACGACTATCTCGGGCGCGACCCGGACACCCAGGGATGGGCCGGTGCCCCCGGCTCCGACGCTCGCAACACCCTGGTACGCCGATTCCTCGAAGCCGGCCGGGCGGTGGTCATCCTCGACGGTCTCGACGAGCTTCCCGAGGCCAACCGCCGTACGGTCCTGTTGCGGGTCCAGGACTTCATCGAGCGGTTCACTCCGCCCAACGCACCGGAGGCCGCAGAGCTGCCCTGGCAGGTCGGCGGCAACCAGGTCGTCGTCACCAGCCGGTACGTCGGCTACAAGCTGATGCCGGTCCGGGGCGGGTGCGCCCACTTCGGGATCCAGCCCATGCAGCGTCCGGCGGTGGAACAGTTCGCCCGCGCCTGGACGGCGGCGGTCAACGCCGAGCTTGCCGTCGGCGACCAGCGCGGCCTGGTCGCCGAGGCCCTGATCGAGGAGATCTACGACGACCTGCGACCGGCGATCCGGGAGCTGGCGACGAACCCCCTGCTGATCACCATCCTGGCGACGGTCTACTGGGCCGATGGTCGGCTGCCGGACCAACGTGCCGGCGTCTACGACCGGGTGGTGGAGAACCTGCTGCGCATCTGGCTGAAACGGCCAGAGTGCGAGGCACAGTCGCTCGGACGGGAGGAACTGCTGGCGGCCCTGGAGCCGCTGGCCGCCGAGTTGCAGGGCAATCCCGCGAGCAACGGCCTGGTCGCCCTGGACCGCATCGGTGAGCTGATCGAGGGCCCGCTGGCGCGGATGCGCCGGTCCGACCCGGCCGACCGCGCGTTCCGCCCGGTGCTCGACGCGCTGCTGACCACGATCAGGCGACAGGTCGGTCTGCTGGCGGAACAGAGTTCGGGCAACTACGCCTTCTTCCACCGGACCTTTCAGGAGTTCCTGGCCGCCCGGCACATGCTCGCCGACCGGGAGAACGCGGCGGCGAAGATGGTCGAGCGGCTCGACGACCCACAGTGGCGGGAACCCCTGCTGCTGGCCCTGGGTTTCGCCATGATCAGCCCGGACTGGGGTGGACCGCAGGCCAGGGCTCGACTGCTAGCGGACGTGCTGGCCGGCGACGACGAGGATCCGCTGCTGCCCCGGGCCGCCATTCTGATGGTCGCCGCCCTTCCCGACCTCAAGGACGTGCCGAAGTCGATCGTCGAGCAGGTGGTCCGACAACTGCTCCGACGCTACGCGTTCAGCCAGGACCAGCCGCAGGCGGCAGGGCTGCGCGAGCGGATCTGTACGGCGTTCGCCCAACTGCGCGGCGGACCGCGCGCCGACCTCGTCGCCGAGGTGATCGTCGAGACCATCCGGCGACCCACCGACGACCAGGATCTGACCGCTGCGGCAGCCGAGGTGCTGGTGCGGCTGCACTGGTTCACCACTAGCACCGTCGAGGCCCTGCTGAAGGCGGTGCCCGGGGACCGGGCGGAACTGGGCTGGCCGATCCACTGGGCGTTGCTCGCCGCCCTCGGCCAGCCGGTCGGCCGCTTCAGCAGACCGGCACCGACGCTGAACATGCAGCGGCTGCGCGCGGCTCACCTGCCGATGCGCAGACTCCTCGAATCCAGACCGGAGCTCACCGCGTACGTACGCGCCGACAGCGACTGGCTGTGGCTGCTGATCGCCCTGTACGGCGGGCTGGGGCACACCCAGCCCCACGGTTCGCTCGACGAACAACCGGAGTCGCCCGCCCCGGCGCAGGAGGCCGAGGAGGTCCCGACGGGACCGGGCGAGGGGCGGCCGGTGACGTTGCCCCCGATCGAGTTCTGCCCCACCGACATCGTCCACGACCTTGCCGATCCGGAGTTGAGCCGCCTCATTCTGGGACACCTGCGTCAGCGGCGGCCGGCCGGCGACCTCGTCGAGACCCTCCACACCCTCTGGCAGCGGGGCACCAACCTGGCAGGCCGCGCCGACGCCCTGGTCGGCCTGGCGGCGCTCGGTGAGGACGTCCTCCCGCTGCTCGCCGACGCCGCTGGCGACCGGGACCGTCGGGCTGCCGCACAGCAGGCCCTGGGCCGGTTCCGGTGGCTGCGGGCCCTGTTGCGGGAACCACTGGTCAGGTCGACGGAGATCGCCGCGCGCACCATTCCCGAGGTGGCCCCGGAAGCACATCAACTGGATCTGCTGCGGATCGTCATCGAGGCGCGTGCCGCCAGCGGCGGCGGTGCGCTCCAGGTCAGCGATCGGATTCCCGCCCACTGTCTCGTCGCCGCCACCTCGGCGCCGGTGCGCGAGGCCCTGGCGGCCGAGTACTGGGCGTACGTCTTCTGCGGAGCCGCGGACGAACGGCCCGAGGTGCTGTGGGCCAACGTCAGGGCCGCGACCGAGGCGCAGCCGCCCGACTCCCCGGGTCGGGGCTGGTCGATGCTCGCCCAGGCCCGCAACCACCTGTCCCGGCCGCGCCTACCATGGCCGCAACTGCTCCTCGTGCCACGATGCGAGACACCGACCGAGCGGTATCTCGCGATGCTGGACGGGCTCGCGACGGCGCCGACTGAGCGCAACTATCTCGCCGGTTATCTGCTGGGGCGGCACCGGTCGATCGTGGATGACGATCCGGCCCTGCTGTGGGAGACGTTGGCGATCGGCATTCTGCGTGGAGAGGAGTTCAGGCTCGGGTATGTCGCCGGTGCTACCGGCGACCGGATCTTCGACTCCACCTGCGCGCCGAGCGCCTTCGACCACATCGCCTCCTGGACCAACCTGCTCGTCGGCCGAGCAGGGCCGTATTGGCGACCCGAGCGGTGGGATCCTCGTCACCACCCGCTTCTCGCCAGCCTGGGGATCGTGGCCGAGGCCCGCAACCGCGGCATGCACGTGTCGACGCTGCGGCCTCTCCTGGAGGAGATCTTCCTGCTACGAAACCAGGAGGTCACCAGGCCGGGTGAGGTGAGCGCGGAGTCGATGTCCGCGCTGTGGACGTACGCTGCTCGGCTCGCCGACCCGTACCTGCGGTTCCGGGCCCTGTGGCGGCTGTGCGACAGCCTCCGCCGTGACCAGGTGCTCGCCCTGCGACTGGACATCCTCGGCCTGATCGAGAGCATCACGGACCCGCACGACCGGGCGCGGGCCTTCGAGTGGATCGTGTCGGCGATTCCCGGCAAGCAGGCCAGGCTCGGCATCGGTGACATCTTCGATTTGTCGGAACTGCTGGAGGCGCTCACCGACATCGCCGACCCGGAGAACCGGGCCCGCGCCCAGTACCGACTGGCGCTTCTCGTGCCACAACGGCAGGAGGAACTGCGCGATGCCGCGGTCGGATCCGTCGGCGAGATCGCCGATCCGCAGCGGCGCGCCGAGGTCGTCGCTGATCTGCGTACCGCGATGGTCTCGAACCTCACCCAGCCCCTGGACGCCGTCGCCGACGCCATGCCCGACCCTTGGCTGCGAGCGAAGGCACGCGGTCGTTCCGCCCGGCTGGTGACCGCCTACCGGCAGCACTACGACACCCCGGCGCTGCTCTGGCGGCTTCCGGCGGGCGGCGGGCCCGACGGCGGCACCAGCTGCCGGCTCACCCAACCGACCGGGCACCTGGCCTGGGGACTTCTCTTCCTGAACGCCACGGCGCTGGAGGTCGAAGCGTTCGGGGCCGTACCGACGGCCAGTGCGAGCCAGTGGTCTCTGCTGTTGGGCTCCGACCTGTCGACGGGCCTGGAGAAACTGCTCGGCTCGATGCGGGAGGGGGCGCTGCGGGTCGGTGCACGGGAGGTCTCCGTGCTCAACCAGGTCATCTCCACGGGCCGGGCCGCGGCCCTGGAGCCGCTCTGGGCCCATCTGGAGTGCACCGACCCCGGCGCGGTGGCGATCATCACCCGGTGGGTCGGTGCCGGCCCGGCGGTGGACGCCTGGAAGGCACTCGTGCAGGCGGAAGCCGGGCACCTGACACCGGAGAGCGCCACGGCCCTCATCGAGCTGGCCTGTGGGGCGACCGACCGCCTTCGGCTGCGGGCCGCACTGGCCCTGCACGGGCACCAGCCGGTGGGGCAGAACCGGGCTCGCCGTTGGTCCGTCCAGCGGGTCGGAGCAGGGACGGTGGCGGTGATCGCGACCCAGGCCTGTCGGGAGGACCACCTTCCGTCCGTGCTCAGCACGCTGTGGTGGGTCACCCACGACATCCATCACGACGACGCCGGGGCCCTCGGCCGGTGGCTGGCGGAGGCGGCAGAGCGGGACGACTCGCCCGCGTCCTGGATTCTCGGCTCAATCGAGTCGATCGACCAGGAGTTGGTGCCACTGCTGCTGGAGGCCCTTCCCGCCGCCGCACCGAGCCTGCAACGGACGCTGCTCACCGCCCTGGCCCGGCTGACGCACTGCGGCGAGGCCCTCCACCCGAACCGGACTGCGGTGCGTAGCGCGATCATGGCGGTGCCGGCCGAGGTCCGGCGGCAGGTGGCGGTCCTTCCCGAAGGCCCCGTGACATACCTGAAGGTCGTGACACAGGCGGTTGCTGACGACGGCGGGGAGTCGCATCTCGACACCGCGCTCGGGCTGCTGGACGACTCGTATCTCTGGCTCGACGACGAGTGCCTCGACAACGACACGGCATGCGCCGACCGGCTCAAGCAGATCGGTTCTGCCTACTACGTTCCCGTCGGGTCGAACAGTTACTGGGCCAGGGCGGACAAGGCCGCAGCGACCCTGGCGGAGAACGAGCAGGCGCTGCGCCTGCTGCTCTCCTGGGTCCAGCATCCAAGCTCCGAGCAGATCGCCGACCGGGACCTGGGTGACCTGCTCAGCGCGACGTACGCCCTGGCCCGGCAGTCACCCGACGCGTTCGCCGCCCTGACGGATCCCGACGAGTGGGAACCACTGCTCGTCGAGTGGGCGGAGACGGCCAGCCGGTGGATCATCCGGCTGTCCGCCGTTCGGCTGCTGGGTCTGCTCCGTCGGGTCACCTCCCGGATCACCGCGGCACTGCGCGCGGCCATGACCGACGTCTCCTACATCCAGCAGGCCGCTTACGAGTCGGTCGGCGAGTTCCGCCGGATGAAGGACGACATCATTCCGGAGTTGGTCGACCTGTTGGACGACCAGAGCGCGGCCGTCGCCGCGGCAACGGCCCGGCTGCTGGTGGCCCTCGCCGAGGCCGAAGGCACCACGGTCGATCGGCGCCGGATCCTCGACGGACTTCAGGAGGCGGCCACCGGAACCCCCCAGGCCCGTCCCGTCTACCTGATGCGGGATGACGGGGAGGGGTTGATGTCGATCGAGTACCTCGACCGGCTGGATCGGATCCTCTACCGGGCGATCTTCGAGCTGAGCGGGGTCTGACCGTCGATCCTCCGGGCCGGCTGCGGGGTGCCGTCGAGCCGGACGACCTGTTCTCCCGGGCCGAGAGACCAGACCTCCTTCGGGGCCAGGCCGAGCAGCGCCTCGACCTCGGCGGCCGCCGCGGTCTCCCGGGTGCCGAAGACCTGGACCGCACCGCAACCGGCGACGATCTCCGGCCAACGACTCGGGTACGTGGTGCGCAGCTGATGCAGGTCGTGCCAGAAGGTCCAGGCGCGGACGGTCGATCCGGACCGCAGCCTGAGCACCGACTCCAGCAGGGGGAAGGGGCCGAGTTCCACACAGTGGTCGAGGAGGAAGAGCGTGGGCAGGCCCCCGGTCTCCGGAGCCCGCCGGGCGTTGTGCAACAAGGTGCCCACCCAGAGCCGCAGCAGTGGGGCGTGCGTGGCGAGTCGCTCCGGAGGAATCACCAGGTAGACCGTCACGGGTGCCCCGGCGCGCATCTCGGACAGCGAGAAGCTCGACCCGCGCACGCTCTCCTGCACCTCCGGATTGCTCAGCATCTTGAGATGCGAGGTGAGGTGGGTGAGGATCCGGGACCGGGTCATGTCATCCCGTTGCAGGAAGGTCGCCATCTCCGAGTAGGACATCTTCGGAATCTTCTTACCGATGGTGTCCAGCACCACGGCCAGGTTGTAGATCACGTCGTCGGCGTGCATCGTCACGTAGACCTGGTCGAACGAACGCTGTTCCGGCGGTAGCACCGCGAGGTAACCGATCACCGCACTGAGCAGCGCGAATGCGTTCTGCTCGATGTCCCGGCCGGGCGAGTTGCCGGGAATCAGCAGCTCGGCGAGATCCTGACAGCTGGACTCCAGGGCCGGTGACACCAGCCCGTCCAGCAGAGCCATCGGGTCGAGGGCGTCCGACTCCGCTCCAGCCACCCCGAAGGGGTCCAGCCGTACCACCGTGTGACCCATCGCGCGTCGGGCCGCCGCCGTGGCCGCGTACGCCTCGCCGGTCAGGTCGATGGCGACCACCTGCCCGGTGTAGGTCAACAGATTCGGAATCAGACAGGCCCGACACCGGCCCGACCGGTTCGGGGCGATCGTCAACAGGTGGGCGTTCTCGTCGTGGGTGAGCAGGCCGGACGCCGACGAGGTGGCGGAGGCTCCACCGCTGCGAGCCGGCCGCACGGTGTGCCCGAGCAGAAGCGACTCGGGTCCCATCTCGCTCATCCGCGCCTCAGCCCGCCGACCGGGTGCCGCTGTGTGTGCTCCTGCGCCCGGCGGCGTCGGTCAGGTCAGTCATGCCGGTCTCCCTGATGAGCCTTGCGACGATGGCGTTTCCCGATTCTGCCCTGCCGAGCGTGAGGCCGGCCATATCGTCCGGGGTCCCTGTAGGTCATCGGACAGTCCTAGGGGTGCGGCGGCGGGCCGGATACGTCGTTCGCCGAGAGCCAGCACCGCAGCCACGATGCCGAGCAGGGCGCCGATCAGCACGGTGCTGCGTACGCCGTGGCCGGGCAGGACCAGACCGCCGATCAGGGCCCCGGCGGTGATACCGACGTTGACCGCGGCGGAGACGGTGGCGGCGGCCAGGTCGGACCGCCCGGGGGCCACCTGGAGCACCAGGCCCCCGAGGGCGGCGGTGAACGCGGCGAAGGCGAGTCCGGCCACCGCGATCAGGCCGACGGCCACCGCCGGTCGGTGGCCGAAGGTGTAGAGGCCGAGCAGGGCCCCCGACTGCAGCGCGACGGTCGCGGTCAGGACCGTCCACGGGCTGCGGTCCACCACCGCGGCGACGGTGAGGATGCCGAGGACGCTGGCGATACCGCGTACCAGCAGGATGGCCCCGACGGAGGCGGCGGAGAACCCGGCCACCTCGGTGACGAAGAGGGCTACATAGGTGTAGGCGGCGATGGCACCGGCGGTCGCCAGAACGGCCATCGCCACCAACAACCAGAAGCGGCGGGCGTCGGGCGTCGCACCGCGAGCGGCATGCCCCTGGTCAGGTCGCGTCGAGGGCAGCAGCGCGGCCACCGTGGCGAGCACGACCGCGCCGAGGGCGGCGACCCCCAGGAAGGAGACCCGCCAGCCGGCCCGCTCACCCAGCCAGGTCCCGGCGGGTACGCCGAGGGCCAACGCGACCGTGCCGCCGGCGAAGACGACCGCGACCACCCGCCCGCGCAGTCGAGGCGGGAACAGTTCGGCCGCTGCCGGCACCACGACCGCCCAGAACAGTGCGTGGGTGGCGGCGGTGGCCATCCTGGCCGCCAGGAGCAGGGTCAGGTCATCCGCCACCACCGTGATCGCGGTACTGAGGACGAAGCCGGCCAGCAGAGCCGACAGCAACCGTCGGCGCGGGATGGTCCGGACCAGCGCGGTCAACGGGACCGAGGCGACCATCACCACCGCGCCGTACGCGGTGACGAGCAGGCCGACCTGCGCGGGGGTGACGGCCAGGTCGGCGGCCATGGGCAGTAACAGCCCGATCGGCAGCGCCTCCGCGGTGGTGTAGAGGAAGGTCCCTCCGGCCAGGCCGATCAACGCGCCCACCGCCCGACTGCGTCTCATCCGAACCTCCCACTGTTACCCCCTAAACCCGATATGGAGGAAACTAGATGTCCTTCATCGATGGGTCAACTGGTAAAGTGGCTTTTGATGGAAACACCCGAGGACGTCAGGCGGATGCGCCTGGTGGGCGGCAACCTGGCCCTGGACTTCGTCAACACCCGCTCCGGTCCACCCACCGGCGCGGCGGATGACGACACCCTCACCGGCTACTCCGCCCTGCTCGACTGGGGGGTCTACGCGGAGGCCCTGACCCAGGCGCAGGCGGCGGTGCTGCGTCGGCGCTGCCGCGACCGCCCGGGCGAGGCCGAGGCCGTCTTCGGGCAGGCCCTGGGCATCCGCGACTACCTGGACGAGGTGTTCCGGGCGCTGGCCACCGACCGGGACCCGGACCCCTCGGCCCTGGCCCGGCTGCGGGACGACGAGGCGGAAGCCCTGCGCCACGCACGACTCGATCGTGACCACACCTTCGTCTGGACCTGGCACGCCGACGACACCCTGGCCCGGCCGCTGCGACCGGTCGTGCACGCGGCCGCCCAACTGCTCACCACGGGCCAACTGAACCGGGTCAAGGGCTGCGGAGGCTGCCGCTTCCTCTTCTACGACGAGAGCAAGAACCGCAGCCGCCGCTGGTGCAGCATGGACGACTGCGGCACCGCCGAGAAGATCCGCCGCTACCTCACCGCCCGCCAGGGCCGTCGCGTCCGGTGAGGCGGCGTCCCGTCCGCCGGTGATGCCGGCGTTACCGGGATGACCCGCCGGTGAAACCCGCCATTGAGATCGTCACCCATCGATCTTCGGCAAGGAGGCGGGCGATGACCAGTTCCACGACCCGGCGTCAGTTCCTGCAAGCCGTCGGGGTGTCCGGCGGAGCGGGGGTCCTCTACGGCACCATGGCCGCTCTCGGCCTGGCCCCGCCCGCCCAGGCGGCGCCGCCGTTTCGGGCGCCGGACCGATCGGACTTCACCCTGACCGGCCGGTCCGCGAAATCCGTCCTGGTCCTCGGTGCCGGCATTGCCGGGCTGGCCGCCGCGTACGAACTCGGCAAGGCCGGCTACCGGGTGCAGATCCTGGAGGCCCGCAACCGTCCCGGCGGTCGTAACTGGACGGTGCGGGGCGGCACGGTCGAGACCGACCTGGACGGGCACACCCAACGGGCCCGCTTCGCCGGTGGCCAGTACCTCAACGCCGGTCCGGCGCGGATCGCCCAGCACATGGTGACCATGGACTACTGCCGGGAACTGGGGGTGCCGGTCGAGATCTTCGGCAACCAGAACGCGGACGGCTACTACTTCAACGACAACGTCGGAGCCCTCTCCGGGCAACCCATCCGGCACCGGGAGGCCAAGGCCGACGTCTACGGGTACGTCTCCGAACTGCTCGCCAAGGCCACCGACCAGGGTGCCCTGGACACCCACCTCACCGGCGAGGACAAGGAGCGGCTGCTGGAGTTCCTGCGCTCCTTCGGTGCCATCGGTCCCCGGGTGGCCGGTGACCCGGCGGCCAGTTGGCGGTACACCGGCACCAACCGGCGTGGCTACGAGGTGGAGCCGGGCGCAGGCTTCCAGGCGGGTACCCCCAGACTCACCCCCTATCCGCTGTCCGACGTGCTGGCCAGCGGTGTCGGCCGGTACTTCTCCTTCGAGTTCGGCTACGACCAGGCGATGCTGATGTTCCAGCCGGTCGGGGGGATGGACCGCATCGCGTACGCCCTGGAGGAGGCCGTGGGGCGGCGCCACATCAGCTACGAGGCGGAGGTCCGCTCCCTCACGAACACCGGCTCCGGGGTGTCCGTGGTCTACACCGGACCCGGCGGCAGGCTGCGGACCGCGACCGCGGACTTCTGTGTCTGCACCATCCCGCCGCAGGTGCTGGCGAAGATCCCCTCGAACCTCACCGAGCCGGTCCGGACCGCCCTGGCGTACGCCTCCCCGAACACCACCGGCAAGATCGGATTGCAGTACGGTCGGCGGTGGTGGGAGCAGGACGACAAGATCTACTCCGGCATCACCAACACCAACCTGGACCTGTCCGCGATCTGGTACCCCTCCTACGGCTACCACGGCGCCAAGGGGGTCGTGGTCGGGTACTACAACAACGGGGCCAACGCCCGGGCGTACGCCGCCCTGTCCCCGGCGGACCGGGAGGCCCGCGCGGTCGCCCAGGGGGTACGCATCCACGGCGAGAAGTACCGCACCGAGCTGGAGACCTCCTTTTCGGTGGCCTGGGAACGCACCCGCTACTCCGAGGGTGGCTGGGTGTCGTGGCCCTCCCGCACCACCGGCGGACACTACGGGCGGCTGCTGGAGCCCGACGGGCGGGTGTACTTCGCCGGTGACCACCTGAGCCACTACATCGCCTGGCAGGCCGGGGCCTTCGAGTCGGCCCGTCTGGTCGTCACCGACCTGCACGCCCGGGTCATGTCCAGCTGAGGGGTCGGGGGAGTCAGTCGGGGCGGTGACTGTTGGTGTGACCGACCCGCAGGATGAGAGCCTCGACCCAGCGTTCGAACCGGCTGCTGCCGCCGCCCAGCAGCTCGCTCAGCTCGTCCGCGGTCACCCCGCCCCGGGCGGCCAGGGACTCGACCAGGGTGCGCAGCCGACGGTGGTCGTCGTCGGCCGACCCCTCGGTGAAACCGCCCGTGCCCAGGTGACGCTGCACATCCTGAAGGATGTCCATCATCTGCGGCAGGGTCTCGATGATCTGCGACAGACCGGCCTCCCGAGGGCTGGTCGAGCCGCGTAGCTCCTGAAGGGTGAGGGCGACCGACATCGGGGTGACGATGTCGGCGCCCTCCCCGAAGGCGTCGATGGCCCGGCCCAGCTGATCCTTGGCGTGGTGCACGCTGTCCAGGTCGGTGTGGTCGACCAGGATCACCCGCATGCCCTGCACGTCGAAGGGCAGCTGCTGACCCTTCGCCAGCAACTGCACGAACGGCTTGCGCAGGGCGTGCCGCACCGCCAGTTCGTAGAAGACATTGGGATTCTGGTCGGTGAGGTCGGCGATGACCAGGTCGTTCTGAATGATCCGGTCCAGTACCTGCGAGGTGATCATGCCAGCGCGTTCGATCTCGTCGCCCCGCACGGCCACGTAGCCCCGCTCCTCGACCACCGGTCGGATGACGTGCTTGAGGATCTGGTCGCTGCGTTTGCGGATCTCCGAGCCCTCCGGGCCGATCGGTGCGATCACGAAACACTCACGGCGCATTGATCGATCGTTGTCCTCCCCCATGGACCCAGCGTAGTGGAGTTCAGCGATACGAGTTGTCAGCCGGTCGGCGTGCGAGACCGGTCCCACCGGGCGCGATGTTCGGCGAGTAGCCGACCGGCCTGCTCGGCGGCCAGGGCGCTGACCGGTTCCCGGACCCAACCGGCTAGGACTGCGGCCATGCCCTCGACCAGGTGCCGACCCACCGGGGTCAGTCGCCGCTGCGCGGCCAGCACCCGTACGGTGTCCTCGGCCGCCCGGCTCCACCGGGCGAACTCGACCTCCGCGCGATACCGGGCCGCCCCGGTGGCCGTGGCCCGCACCTGCCGACGCCAGAACCCCGCCACCCCCAGATGGGCGTACGCCCCGTGCAGCAACCCGTCCAGGGGCCGGGGGTCGGTCCGCCACGGCGCGTAGAACAGCTCGGGCGGGCCCGGTTCCAGCAGGGCGAACATGTCGGTGAGGGCGGCCAGCTTGGCGTGCTGGATCTCGTGGGCCAGCACGACGGCGGCGGATCGGCCGTCCGGCGGCAGGGACATGGCCACCGACCCGAAGGCGTGGTGGAAGGTGCCGCTGCGGCTGCCGTACCGGGGCGCCCCGACCGGCACCAACGCCCGGATGGCTCCGGCGATCTCCTCGGCGACCGGCCGGTGGTGCTCGACCAGCAGCCGCCAGGCCTCCTCCAGTCGGGACCGCCAGGCCGGGGTCAACTCCCCGCCGATGCGGTGGCCGGTGCCGATCCCCGGCACATGCCGCCAACTGCGGGTGTCCAGCAGCAGGGACAACCGCAGCCCGTGGTGGGCCAGCACCAGTCGGGGCACCGGCTGCCACCGGGGGTCGGTCGAGCCGACGCCGATGGCGACCCGCTCGCCCGCACCGTGCGCCCAGGCCTGTCCTCGGTCGACCCGAATCCGGGCGCGGGTGGTGGCGGCCGGCAGCTCCGCCGTGCCCAGGCCGGGCAGATCCAACCGGCCGGCCGCCCCTTCCGCCAGGGGCACCTCCAGGTCGGCGGTCACCCCGGCGCGGACGGCCGCGGTGGCCGCCACCGCCGCCAGCAGCCCGGGGTAGGTCCGGGTCGGATCCGCCCCGCCGAGCAGGGCCGCCGTGCCGAAGGCCCAGGCGGCGGCCGGTGGATGGGCCAGCGCCGCGGCCCGCACCTCCGGCCGCAGCCCGGCCAGCAGCCGGTACGCCGCCTCGACCGCCGCCCGGTCGGGGTGTCCCCGCTGGCGCAGCAGCAGGACTATCGCGCGGACCAGGAGGATCGACTTGCTGTGTTGGGCGGCCCGTAACAGGGCCACCCCCTCCGCGCCGCCGCGCCCGGCGGCCAACTCGTCGAGGACCGCCCGGGGCAGTCGATGCTCGGTCGGTATCACCGGGCCGCCCCGGACAGCAGGGCCAGGTCGCGGCGCACCGTGCCCCCGATGTGATTGATCAGGGCGTACAGGTCGGGGCAGTAGACGGACGGATTGTCGAAGCCGGTGTCGGCCGCCCAGCGGTGGGTACGCAGCCCGCCGCCGCACACCCGACCCAGGTCGCAGGCCCGACAGGTGGCGCTCAGGGCCGCCAGCCCGGCCTGCTGTTGCCGGACCGCCGGCAGGTCCAGCAGGGTGTCGAAGGGGTCCCGCAGCACATGCAGTCCGGTGTGGGCGGCGCCGTCGTACGCGGCGGCCAGGGTGTCGTCCATCTCGATCGCCCCGTCGGTCTGCACCACGGCCACCGCCACCGCGCTGGTGCCCACCCCGGCCACTCGGGAGGTGCCGCCGAGCAGCACCTGGATGATCTCGTCGAAGAGGCGGATCCGTACCGGTGGTCCGGGTTGGTGGTACCAGTGCGCGAAGACCGCGATCAGCCAGTCCGCGTACGGGGTGGATCCGGGCTGGGGCACCCGGGCGGGCGGGGGAGTGTGCCAGGTGCCGTGCGGCAGCAGGAAGTCCACCGCCGGGGGCCGGTGGGCCAGTAGGCGG
Source organism: Micromonospora sp. NPDC047134 (assembly GCF_040643455.1). Lineage (NCBI taxonomy): Bacteria > Bacillati > Actinomycetota > Actinomycetes > Micromonosporales > Micromonosporaceae > Micromonospora > Micromonospora sp. NPDC047134. Next base: position 22,341 of record NZ_JBEYUI010000038.1, on the reverse strand, counting down.
CGGTACGTGTCGACCGGGTCGTTGCGCAGGTCGATCGTGCACAGCAGACCGTTGAACAGGTGCGGGTGGCCCGTGGTCAGCCGGTGTATCGCCGCGGCGACCCGATCGTGGCTGCCGCGTCCGTCCGGTCCGCGTCGATGCCGGTCGTGGGCGTCCCGGTCGCCGTCCAGGCTCAGGCTGATCCGGACGTCCAGCCGGTCGAGCAGCCGCAGGTAGGCCTCGGTCAACTGAAGGCCGTTGGTCTGCACGGTGATCCGCACCGGTACCGGGGCCACCGCCTGTCGGATGGCCGACACGGCGTGCTCGATCCGGGCCGGTCCGACCAACAGGGGTTCCCCGCCGTGCAGGACGACGGAGACCCGGTCCAGTCGATGTGCGCGGGCATGGTCGCCGATGCGCCCGGCGGTGGCCTCCAGCACCCGGGGCGACATCGTCCGGGGCAGGTCCCGCCAACGCTGGTCGGCCATCGTGTAGACGTAGCAGTGGTCGCAGGCCAGGTCGCAGCGACTGTGCAGCTTGAGCACGAACTGGCGCAGGGCGATCGGCGGGGCGCGGCGGACGGCTGAATCAGCGGCCGGCCGATGGTCCTCATCGGATCCGGACATAGGAGCTCCACGAACTGGCGACGGCTGGCGGGCCGCCGTCGGGCCCACCAGCATACATCGACAACCGACATTGAACGGGTGGCTGTCACATCGAAGGACGCCGAGGTGCAACGCCCTCGACCGGTCCGTTTCCTACAGTCCGGACGGTAAGTCGGGCCCCCGTGAGGTCGACGCCGTACCGTTATCATGGGCGTACGCAGCGGATCTGGCCAACGATCTATGTCCGGCTTCGAGGCGACCCGATATGCGATACGCAGACAGGCGGTGATCGGGTTGGACACCGGGGAAGACGTGTTGCGCTCCGATCTGATCGACTTGACCGAAGTGGACCTGGCCACCCTGGAAGGCGTACCCAGTCAGGTCCTGCTGGCCGCGCTGCACCGCCTGCAACGCCGCAGTGCCGCCGCCGGTGACCAGTACGCAGGCTGGAACAGTGCGATCGATGGCGACGACTGACCAGCCGGGCGGCCCGGCCGCCGTGGGCGGGGGAGAACCTGCGGCCCACTGCACCATCGTGTCCTTCGTGTCGCCGACCAGCGGCAACTCCGGGCGCAGCAGCGCGGTGGCCAACATCGCCTGGATCCTGGCCTCCAACGGCAAGCGGGTCCTGGCGGTCGACTGGTGCACCAAGACCCCCCGGGTCTACGACTACCTGCGCTCCTTCCGGGTCGACGCCGTCGCCAGCGCCGGGGTGTACGGCGCGGAGCTGGCCACCCTGACCAGCCCGCATCCGGACGCCCCCGGGCACCGCCCCTCCGCGCTGAGCGGGCCGCCCGCCCCGGAGCAGGGGATGCTCTACCGGTACGCGATCCCCGGCACCAGCTTCGGGTTCGCCCTGGTCGGGGTGAGCATGGAGGTCGACGGCCTGCCCAAGGTCGACCCGGTCCGGGCCCGGTTGCTGCTGCGCCAGGCCGGCTACGACTACGTCCTGATCGACACCCCGGTGGATCTCACCATGCCAGGGGTCAGCTACGCCGCGATGCTCAGCGACGTCGCCGTGGTCTGCATTCCGCCCCGCCGTCCCGCCCTCCAGCAGGCCGCCGACCTGGCCGACCAGTTGCAACGGCAGGCCACCGGCGGCATCCGGATCCTCGCCGCACCCACCCTGCGGGACGTCAGCCAACCCTGGTACGGCGAGGCCCGCGACTCGGCCCGCAAGGCCTTCGCGAGGCTGCTGGACGAGGCCACCGGGGCACCGAACTCCGCCATCGAGATCGTGGAGGTGCCGGAACCGACCTACGACACCTACGACGACGTGCTGGCCGTGCTGGCCGACACCCCGGGCGAGCAGAGCAGCCTGCTGTCGGCGTACGAGCAGATGGCCTCCTGGATCAGCGGCGGCGCGGTGACCCGGGTGGCCGAGGTGCCCGAGCGGATCCGCCGCCGCTACCGGCGGGGGGTCCTGCTGGAACGCGCGGAGAGCGCGGACGAGATCCATGTGCTGTACGAGCCGGCGGAGCGGCCGTACGCCGACTGGATCGCCGGTCAGCTGCGGCGGGCCAACGTCCAGGTCCACCCGCACGCCCTGCGGGGCGGCGCCGCACCGGCGTACGAGGCGGACGCCACCGTACTGGCCCTGCTCTCCCCAGGCGTGGTCAAGGCCCTGGGTGCCGAGCTGACGGCCGGCCCGGACATCGAGGTGTTCGGGGTGCTGACCGACGGTCAGCCACCGAGCCACCTGGATGCCAGCCGGATCATCGACCTGCGCGAGGTGGACGCCGCCCGGGCCCAACCTCTGCTGCTGAGTCAGTTGGGCCTGATCGCGCCCATCCAGCCCACCGGCGACCTGCGCTCGGTCCCGCGCTACCCGGCCGAGACGGAACGCCGACTGCGTTCCAACCTGCCGACCCGCAACGCCTCCTTCGTCGGCCGCAGCGACTACCTGGAACGACTGCGTGACCAGCTCACCGACGCCGGTGGGCCGGTGACCCTGACCGGCGGGGCCGGGGTCGGCAAGAGTGAGATCGCCCGCGAGTTCGCCCACCGCTTCGCCTACGACTACGACGTGGTCTGGTGGATACCGGCCCAGGACCGGGAGACCGTGCAGGCGGCCCTGGGAGAGCTGGCCCAGGAGATCAACGTGGTGGACAGCGTCGGCGCGGCGGAGGCGGCCGTGGCCGCCCTGTCGGCACCCAGGGGCAGCATCGCCCGCTGGCTGCTGATCTACGACAACGCCGACGACGCCGAGGTGCTGTCCGGGCTGCTGCCCCGCCCCGGGGCCGGTCACATCCTGTTCACCTCCCGCGACGACGGCTCCTCGAACCTGCCCTCCCCGCTGGAGGTGGCCGCGTTCAGCGGCGACGAGAGCGTCACCATGCTGCGGCGGATGCTCGGCATCAGCGCCGCGGACGCCCGGACCATCGCCGCCGCGGTCGACCACCTGCCCCTGGCGCTGCGGCTGGCCACGGCCTGGATCCGGGAGCGCACCCGCACCCTGGAACTGGAGGGGGTGCCCAACCTGGTGGCGGTCAGCCGGTCGGTGGAGGAGCTGCTGTCCGGGGTCAGCCGCCCGGGTGTGGAGGAGCCGACCGAACGGATCCCGGGCTCGCGTACCTCCACGGTGGCGCGGGTGCTGGACAACACCCTGGCCACCCTGCGGGACACCGAGTTCGGTGGGTTGGCGATCCGGGTGGCCGAGATCGCCGCGTACCTCTCCCCGGAGGGGATCGGTCTGCCGCTGCTGCGTTCGACCTCGATGCTGGTGCAGTTGGCCGCGGCGGCCGAGGCCGACCCGGAGGAGATGCTGCTGGCCGCCGGGGAGATCGACCTGGTGCTGGCGGTGGGGGCCCGCTTCGCCCTGTTCGACATCGACTGGGGGCGGGGTGCCGCCCTGCGGATGCACCGGGCCATCCAGGTGCTGATCCGCGAGTCGATACCCGAGCCGCAGCGAGGTGAACGACACCGCCAGGTCCTGCACGGCCTGGCCGGGTACGCGCCGACCGACCCGGAGGCCGACGACCGCCGCTACCTGCCGATCTTCGAGGAGCTGCAACGTCACCTGGTGCCCTCCGGAGCGTTGACCGCCGACGGCCCCCGGGTGCGGCACTGGGTGGTCAAACAGGTCCGTTACCTGTACTACTTCGGCGACAGCGACGCCTGGCAGTCCGCGGTACGCCTGGCCCAGCAGGCCTGTGACCGGTGGGCGGCCGGCGGCGACTTCGACCAGCTCACCATGCGCCTGTTCGTGCAGACCGCGAATCTGCACCGGGTGCTGGGCCGGCCCCAGGAGGCGCTGCGCCTGGACGAGCAGGTGCTCAGCGAGCAGCGTCGCCGCTACGGACTGCGACACTTCCGGACCCTCATCGCCGGCCGGGGCCGGGGCGGCGACCTGCGGGGGCTGGGCCGGTTCGAGGACGCCCTGGTGGAGGACCAGGCCACCCTCAACGGCTACTTCGAGGTGCTCGGGGGTGACCACCCGAACACCCGGATGGCGATCAACAACCTGGCCATCTCCTTCTATCTGACCGGCGACGCCCGGGAGGCCCTGCGCCTGGCGCACCAACTGTTCGACCGGTGGATGACCCTGTTCGGCCCGGAGGAGCCGGCAACCTGGCGGGCCTCCTGCCTGGTCGGCACCCTGGAGCGGGAGGTCGGCGAGTACGAGCAGTCGCTGACCACCCTGCGCGGCACCCTGGAGCGGGTGCACGAGCTGCGGACCGCCTCCCAACTCGACGAACTCCAGGTCAATCGCAGTCTCGCGGTCACCGAGCGCCGTCTGAGGCTGACCCTGGCCGCCAAGAAGCGCAGCATCGAGACCTTCCGCGGCTACCGGGACCGCTTCGGGGAGGACCACCCCCTGACCCGGTCCAGCCTGCTCAGCATGGCCATCGACTACTACCGGGCCGGGGACCCCGGGGTCGCGGTCGAGCACGCCATGCGCTGCCTGCGCGGCTACGAGCGGACCCTGGAGACCGGGCACCCCTTCACCGCGGTCTGCTCGGTGGACCTGGGCATCTGCCACCGGGGCACCGGCGAGTACGACCACGCGATCCGCGACGGGGAGCGGGGGATGCGCACCCTGCGGGCCCGGCTCGGCGACGCCCACCCCTGGACCCTGACCGCCGCGACGGCCCAGGCCGGTCACCTGGCCGCCCACGGTGACCTGGCCGACGCCGTACGACTTCAGCAGGAGACCCACCTGACCAGTCTGCGGTTCCTGGGCCGCGGACACCCCTGCACCGGCGACGCCGCCGCCAACCTCGCCGCCATCGTCGCCCGACGCGACGGGATCGACGATCTCGGGGTGACCGTGTTGACCGACACCGACATCGACGTGCCGAGAAGCTGAGGAGTGACCAGGTGACCGACCCGCAGCTGATCGGTGCCGTGGTGGAGGAGTCCGGCGAGCAGGACGTCCCGGGTTTCCGCAAGAAGCGCAACCTGTGTCGCCAGCTGCTCCTGGACAATCCGTCGGTCTACCACCTCGCGCACTACACCGGGGGAGTGCTCGACTTCTCGCTGGACCTGCTGGCCCACGACTCGGCGCCGCCCGGTCGAGGGCACACCGACCTGACCCAGCGCCGGGAGGCGTACCGCCGGGTGGGCGCCCAGTTGGTCTACCGGGCCGCCGAGTTGAGCCGACGGGTCTGGCACCTGCAATGTGGCGGGCTGGTGCGGTTGGCCGCACAGACCCGGTTGGACTACGTCTTCTGCAACACCACGACCGGCGGAGAGCACGTGGTGGGCTTCGCCAGCACCGCACCGGCCGCCGGCCCGGTGGTCGACCCGGCCACGGCCAGCCAGGCCGACCAGGGGGCCGCCAGGCTCGCCACCGACCTGCGGGGGCTGGTACGACAGCCGTCACAGAATCCGGGCGGCTGGCAGACCGAGACCTATGTCCCGCCCTCGTCGGACGGCGACATCCGGCCCTACCTGACCGAGGTGGGTGACAGCGAGGCAGTCCTGCTGCAGGCCCTGCGCCCCTCCGGCCTGCACTATCTCAGTCATCACCGGCTGGGGGAGCAGGTCGGCGCGGTCGACATCCTGGGGCACCCGGATCTGGAACAGTACTTCAACCGGGGTGCCACCGTGGCCGACCGGCGCACCGGCTACAAGCGCCTGGCCCGGGACCTGTCCCTGCTGGCCCTACAGGTCAGCCGGGACCTCCGCCGGGCGATCACCGGGGAGGTGGAGCGGTTGGTGCTGGATCTGGAGATCGGGGCGGTCTACTACTACCTGCTGGCCCCGGACGAGTACCTCTTCGGGGTGTGCCTGGACCAGGACTGGGTCAGCCACGCCGACCAGGCCATGTGGCGGGTGGGCCGGCAACTCGCCCAGGGTCGGGCCTGATCCCGGGTCAGCCCTGGAGGACCTGTCGGCGTACCTGGCCGCTGAGCCCGTCGAACATCGACCGGGCCTCCGACCAGTTCAGCGACCGGTCCGTCGACTCGGCCGGGACCCCTCCCTCCGGCAGGGCCAGATCGTCCAGCAGGTCCAGTTGGAACAGCGGCAGGTACTCGGCGATCCCGTCGTAGGTCTCGCAGAGCCGGTCCAGACGTTGCAGGTCGGCCGGGTGGGGGGTCTGCCGGTGGTGGGTGTACCACTGCTCGACCCCCTCGCGGAACGCCTCGATCAGCCGGCGCAGCACCAGGGCCGTGCCCAGGGCCCGTTGGACGTCCCGCGACCGCAGGCCCGAGCGCAGCAGCGGGGCCGCCTCGCCGGACCGGCGAGCCTCCGGCCGGGAGGGGGTGAAGGCGTCCCGCAGGTGACGTTCGAAGCCGGCTAGCTGGTCCAGCGCCTGCACGGCCTCGACGAAGACCCGCGCCACCCGGCCCGGTAGGGCACTGGTCAGCCCGTTCTCGCCCGGGGGATTGGTGGCGGCCGGCTCGCGTCGCACCGGCCCTCGGGTATCCGGGCGCAGGTCTCCCCGGATCTCGTCCAGTTGGTACGACAGCCGTTCCAGTGACCGCTGCGCGTTGGTCTGCTGCCGCTGGATGCGTTCCACCCGCTGCCGTACGGAGGTCAGGGCGTCCGCCCCGAGGGTCTGTTCCAGCCGCCGCATGGAGGCCTTGACGCTGCCGGACAGATCCTCCGCGAAGGTCTGCGGATCGTGGACGATCGGCTCCGCACTGAAGGTCTCCGTGAGGTCCGCGGAGAACTCCGCCGGCAGATGCCCGACGACGACCAGGATCACCTCGCTGTCCGGCACGGCCGACCGGATGGCCACCACCCGACGGTTGAGCTCGTCGACCTCCTCGACCTTGAGCACCGACTCGGTCAGCAGGACGCAGCATCCGGCGCCCTGCTCGTCCAGGGGCACCCAGAAGTCCACCGGCAGGTCCCGCAGCGACCCGATCAGGTGGTCCCGCTGGTACGACCAGCCCTCCTGGGTGAGCACCCGCCGCACGTCGGCGGCGACATCCTGGCGGCTGGCCAGGTCGAACTGGACCCGTACGGCCTCCCGCACCATGCGATGGGTGACCGGGGTGCCCTCCTGCATGGCCCGCTGATACAGGTGGTAGCACAGTCGGATCAGTCGGCGGGGCACCCCGTCGGTCAGGTTGGTCAGGTATTCCGTGGTCTCCACCGTGAACGGCGACAGTCTCGCCTGACCGAAGGCCCGCAGTTGGCTCTGCCGGATGAAGTCCCGGACGTCCTGCGCGGTGAGCGCGGACATCCGCACGATCGGCCCGATCCGTTGGCGCACCTGCGGGGAGAGCAGGTGCAGCAGCTCCGGCAGCCCGGCGATCACCAGCAGGGCACCGGCCGAGGCGAAGACCCCGAGCATCCGGGCGAACCGGGCCATGGTCTCGTCCCCGGGCCGCCCCGCGGTGGACAGGATCTTGTCCAACTCGTCCAGCACCAGCACGAACCGTTCGTGGCGGCGGGCGTGCAGCAGGGCCAGCACCCCGATCGTCTCCACCGCGCCGGACTCCACATCCGACCGGGTGGTGACCCCGGCAGCGGTCAAGGCCGGCCCCGGGGGGTAACCCATCAGCCAGTCCCAGGCGGTGGCCTCCGTGGCCGGGTCGGCCAGCATCGCCAGCACCATGCCGACGGAGGGGTCGGTGGTGACCTCGGCCAACTCGGCACGCAACCGCTCGGCCAGCAGTCGGGTATCCGACCCGGCCGGCCGCTGCGCCGCCGCATCGGTCACCTCCGCCCGGTAGCCCTGCACCAGGGCGCGCACCGCCTCCCGGGACAGTCGGCCCAGGAACCGGCGGCTCAGCGACAGGAAGGTGTCCGCGGGTGCGTCCAGGTAGACGGCCTGACCCGCCCCGATGCTGCCGCGCCGGGCGTGGGCCAGCAGTTCGGCCGCCAGGTGGGTCTTGCCGGTGCCGTAGTCACCCACCACGGCGACCGTGCCGCCGTTGCCGGTACGCAGGTAGTTGTCCAGGTGGGCGAGGGCGTCCCGGATGGCCACCGTGACCACGGTGGTGGCGGCGAGCGCACCCGCGTCGGTGACTCGGGCCACCGCTGTCGGGGAGAACGGATTGACCGGGTCGACCGCCGGCGGATCTTCGATTGCGTCCATTGCCCTGATCCTCCGGTAGCTCTGGTCTGGGCACCAGGCAGTCTCACGGCGGAGGGTGAAATCCCCGTACCCCGCCACCGGGCCATCTTCAAATCGTAGCCCTCGGTAGCCATCCCAGCGGACCTCCAATCGAGCTCAGATTCGGCCTTACCTGCAAAAAGTGCTGCTCGGCGGGTATGCCGAAAGCTCTGGTGATCGACTTCGTCCCATACCATTGGCCCATGGGCCAGTCCGGTGGCCGGGATGCCGACCGTGGCGGCCCGACCCGGCCGGGGCCCGCCCCGACGGCCCTCCGGAGGAGGACACCGTTCGATGACCGACCCGGCCTCCGGCTTCGTCCGGCCGTCCGCCTGGTGGCTGCGGGTGGTGTTCGGCGTCATCGGAGCGGTCGCCCTGACGCTGGGCTGGATCGGCTTCGAGCGGCTGGGCAGGTGTCGTCCGGAAGCCATCCACGACTCCTACGACGTGCTCTACTACGCGCTGCAACTGTTCGTCCTCAGCGCCGAGCCCTTCGAGAACCCCGGCCCGTACCCGTGGCAGTTGCAGGTGGCCCGCTTCGTGGCCCCGCTGTTCACCCTGCTGGCCGTCGCCGAGGCGGCCCGCCTGCTGCTGGCCGCCGAGATCCGTCGGTGGCGGGCCCGGCGGGCCAGCGGGCATGTGCTGGTCTGCGGGGACTCCCAGTTCGCCCAGATGCTCGCCGACCGTCTCTTCGCCGACGGGGAGCGGGTGGTCGTGGTGCGTTCCGAGCCCTTCGGGCCTCTGGAGTACCGCCAACCCCGCTACCTGGGGGTCATCGGCGACCCCAGCAGCCCCGAGGTGCTGCGGGGGGCCGGTCTGCCCCGGGCCCACACCATCTACGCCTGCACCCATGACGACGACCTGAATCATGCGATCGCCAACGCCGCCAGCCGCCTGATCCAGGACCGGCGCAATCCTCCCAGGGTCTACGTCCAGGTCCACGATCCGGAGGTGTGCCTGTCGTTGCAGGCCCGGCGGCTGGGGGCTGCCGGTTCCAGCCGGCTGCGGCTGGACTACTTCCATGTCGACGACATCGCCGCCCGCGCGCTGCACCGACACCATCCCCTGCAACCCGCCCGGGGCCGGGCCACGACCGTACTGATCGTCGGTAACGGCAGCTTCCGCCGTGCCCTGCTGGTCGAGACCGCCCGGCACTGGCGGGCCCAGGACGCCGGAACCCGACTGCGGGTGGACCTGGTGGCCCCGGACGCCGGGGCCGAACTGGCCCTCGTGGCGGCCCGCTACCCCTTCCTGCGTACCGTTTGTGAGGTGTCCACCTACGACCTGGACATCGCCGAACTCACCGGGTTGGCGCAGTTCACCACGGGCGGATACGACCGCATCTACCTCTGCCTGCCCGGCGAGAACAACGGACTGCAGTTCGCCCTGGACACTCCCGCCCTGTGGCAGGGCACCCGAGGCAGTGTCTTCGTGCCGGTCTACCGGCAGGCCGCTCTGGCCGCCGCCTTCCACGGCGACTCCCGACACGACCTGCTCGACGAGGTGCACGGCAAGCTGTGTCTCTACCCGGTGCTGACCCACGCCTGCGAGGCCGGGCTGATCGCCGAGGATCTCACCGAACGGTTGGCCCGGCAGATCCACGAGCGGTACCTGCACGCCCGGCAACAGGCCGGGATGAGCTTCGGGGAGGCACCCGCAATGGTCGACTGGTCCGGGCTGCCCGAATCCCTGCGCCGGGCCAACCGCAGTCACGTCCAGGACATCGCCGCGAAACTGCTGAACCTGGGCTGCGTGGTCGCCCCCCGGCACGGAAACACCGGTGACGCCTCGGCCGCCGGGCAGGCCATCGCCGACGGCATCGAACAGTTGGCCCGGCTGGAACATGAACGATGGTGCCAGGAACGGCGGGCGGAAGGCTGGACGTACGGTGAGCCGCGTGACGAACTCCGACAGCGGCATCCCGAACTACGCCCCTGGGACGAGCTGAGCCCGGCCGTGCAGGAGCAGAACCGTGAGGAGATCCGGGCGCTGCCGGATGTGCTGTCCGACAGCGGCTTCGAGTTGATCCGGCTGACCAGCCCGGTGCCCGCCCCACGGCCGGGAGCGGTCGATGGGCCGTGAACCCTGCCCGCTGCGGGTCGGCATCACCGGCCACATCCACCTGACCCGGGGCAGTGTGGGGCCGATCGCCGCGGCCCTGCGGGCCGAACTGGGCCGGCTCAGCGACCACCCGGTGCGGGGTGTCACCTGCCTGGCCGACGGCACCGACCAGATCTTCGCCCGGGTGGTGCTGGCCACCGGCGGCACCTACGAGGTGATCCTGCCCGCCCTGGACTACCGCGACACGATCACCGCCGCCCACCGGGCCGACTTCGACGACCTGCTGGACCGGGCCAGCGACATCATCCACACCGGGCACCGCCACTCCGGCACGGCCGCCTACCTGGCCGCCAACGAGGAACTGCTGAGCCGGGTGCAATGGCTGATCGCGGTCTGGGACGGGTCGGCCGGCCGCCACGAGGCATCGACGGACCGGACCATCGACATGGCCCGGAAGCGGGGCATCCCCACCACGGTGCTCTGGCCCGAGCAGGCCCACCGCAGTTAGATCTCGGCCCCTCAGACCCCGTGGGCGAACAACGCCAGGCGTACCCGGTTGGGGCTGCCGGTCTTCGTCATCAGGCTGGTGATGTGGGTCTTGACGGTGGTGACACCGATGTGGAGCCGCTGGGCGATCTCCGTGTTGGACAGGCCCTCGGCTACCAGCCCCAGCACCTCCTGCTCCCGCGCGGTCAGCCCGTCCAGACGTTGCGGAGTACCGGTGCGGGCGTGCACCGCCCGCTGCACCAGTCGCCGCAGCACCTCCGGGCTGAAGGGGCTGTCCCCGGATGCCGCCCGCCGGATGCCGTTGAGCAGCTCGGTGGGGGGTGCGTCCTTGAGCAGGAACCCGCAGGCCCCGGCGGTCAGGGCCGGATACAGGTGGTCGTCGTCGCCGAAGGTGGTCAACACCAGCACCCGGGTGGCCGGCCGCTCGGCGAGGATGCGACCGGTGGCGGTGATCCCGTCCACCCCCGGCATCCGCAGATCCATCACCACCACCTCGGGCCGCAGCCGGGCGGCCAGGGACACCGCCTCCCGACCGTTGTCGGCCTCCCCGACCACCTCGAGGTCGGGGGTGGACTCACACAGCATCCGCAGACCGGCGCGGATCAGATGCTGATCGTCGACCAGCAGCACCCGGATCATGACACCCCTCCCGTGGCGGCGGGCAGCACGGTGCGTACCCGCCAGCCCCGGCCCGGCTGCTCGACCGGTCCGGCCGCCAACCGGCCGCCGAGCACCGCCACCCGTTCCCGCATCCCCGCTATGCCGTGGCCACCGCCGTCCGGCAGCCCGGCCGGCACCCGGCCCGGCCCGTCGTCGACCACCTCCCAGTGCACCGCCCCCTCGACCACCCGCACGGTCAACCGGGCCACCGCGGCGGCACCGGCATGCTTGGCCACATTGGTCAGCGCCTCCTGGGTCAACCGCAGCACCGCCAGACCCCGTACCGCGTCGATTGCACCGATCGCCGGGTCGATGTCGGCCTGCACGGTGATCCCGGCCTGGCGGGCCCGGTCCACGGCCGCCCCCAGGGCGGCCGGCAGCGCCGACGGCTCGATCGCGGTCAGCGCCGCGTCGCCGCGTACCGCCTCGGGGTCGCGCAGCACCGCGACCAGCCGGCGCAGGTCTGCCAGGGCCGCGGTGCCGGTGCCGTGCACGTCGTCGAAGACCGCGCCCACCCGGGGGTCCAGGTCGGTGAGGACATGCCGGGCCACCCCGACCCGCAGCACCATCGAGGCCACATGATGGGCCACCACGTCGTGCAGTTCCCGGGCGATGGCGCTGCGTTCGTCCGCGCGGGCGGCCCGGTCCTCCGACTCCCGGCGGCGCTGCTCCTCCGCCGCCCGCTGCTGGGCCTGGGTGGCCAACTCGCGGGTCGTCCGGACGACCAGGCCCAGCAGCAGCGGAACCCCGACCTCCAGCAGCAACCCGACCACTCCGGCGAAGAACCGGGGCAGGGGCTCGCCGATCGAGTCGGTCAGGGCCACCGCCGCCAGCCCGGTCACGGCCAGCCAGATCGTCCGGGTGGACCCGGCGCGCATGGTCAGTTCGAGCAACGCCCAACTGGCCCCCACCTGGTTGATCGTGATGTCGTCCAGGAGTCGGATCGCCACGGCCAGCAGGGCGGTCTGCGCCACCAGGTTGACCACGGGTCGGCGGTGCAACAATAGGCCCAAGGAGAAGGCGATCACCGCCAGGGTCCACTGGGTGGCCACCGGCCCGTCGCCACCGAGCGGAGTGAAGATCAGGTAGCCGAGGCCCGCGAGGTCGAGCAGGAGCATCCGCGCGAAGCTGTCCCGCGCGTCGAACAGGCGCCCCACCCACCCCACGGAGATCACCCTAGCCCTCCGGATCGGTACGCCCCGGGGGTCCACCTGCCCCGCAGAGCCAGGTACGCGCCCAGGCCGAGGGGGCCGAGGAGGATGGTCAACAGCAGCACCGGGGCCATCACCAGCGACGGCACCTGCCGCTTGCGACTGTCCAGCCAGGCCCACCGACCGACGAACAGATCGAACACGATCATGTGCGCCCAGCCCGCCGCCGCACCGTCCGGCTCACCCAGCAGGCCACGTACCCCCTGAAGGGTCGGGGAGGCCACCGCCGGCAGCACCTCGCCGAGGGCGGGCAGCACCAGCAGCGCGTAGATCACCACACCGGGGAGCACGATCCACGGCGAGGCGATGATCCGGGCGGTCACCGACCACTTCGGTGCCAGGATCATCAGCGCCCAGAAGGGCGCGGCCACCGCGAAGGTCAACGTGAACAGCACCTCGGTCATGTCTGCGCTCCTTCTTCCGGCCCCGCCCACCTGATGCTGCGCGCCCTCATGCCGCCAACGCCACCTCGGGTTTGCGGCCCCGGACCACCACCAGCGCGGCGGCGGTGACCGTACCGACCAGCAGGGCCGCCGCGACCCCCAGGGTCAGCAGGTCCGGCCGCAGCAGCGGCTGCCCCCGCAACGCCTGCCAGGTCAGCAGGAGGACGAGACCGCCGTACCCGGCACCCGCCACGATCAGCAGTCGGGCCCGGGTGTGCACGTTCAGACGGTCGGCACCGAACCGCCCCAGCAGGATCGCCAGGATCGGCAGCACCTGCATGGCGTGCAGCCCCACGAAATGGCCGATCCGCAGATCCCCACCGGTGCTGCTCCACCCCACCAGCGGCAACCCGGGCCCGCCGTCGGCCACCCCCACGCTGTGCGCCCCGGCGATCCCCTCGACGGTCGACGTCTCACCGGCCATCACCATCGGGGTCGCCACCACCATGCCGAGCAGCGCCAGCCCCATCCCCAACCCGATCGCGTACCGGCCGGCCCGGTCGGCGACCGGCTGCCGCAGCAGCACCACCGCGAGGACCAGGTGCGCCACGGCCAACACCATGATCGCTGCACCCATCAGCATCCACAGCAGGGCGTTCAACGGGGTGCTCACGTTGTAGTGGCTGGTCGTGCCCCGCAACATCTGGCCGACGATGATGGCCATCTCCACCACCCCCAGCGCCACGATGAGGGTGGCGGTCCACTCCGCCACCCGGCTGCGTCGGCGCAGCAGGGAGAGCAGCCAGGCCAGGGTCACCCCGTACAACACGAAGGACACCGCGAACTTCAACGGCTTGAGCCAGATCGGCACACCGGTCAGGATCCGACCGTCGACGACGACGCCGACGGCGGAGACGACGGCGAGACCCGCCATCGCCCAGGTGAAAACCATCAGTGGACGGTGCCAGGTAGCCCCCTGGCGCGGATAGGTAGCAGTCATACCCCGATGTTGTTCGGCGTGCTGCCGCCGCGCGCCCGACCGCAGGCCCCGACCGCGACCACAGGTACGGGTTCCGCCTCCTACCCCGGTAGGAGGAGAGGTCGGTCAGCACCACGGGATCTGGTCGGGCAGGCGGATGCGGTCGGCGGGCACCCCGGCGGCGAGCAGCCGCAGCCGGGAACCGGCGAGCATCGCGGGCGGCCCACAGACGTACACCCACTGGTCGGGGCGGAGATGATCCAGCGCGACCGTGAGGGCGTCACCCTGCTCACCGGGCTCGGCGCGCGGATCGTGGGAGAGGGCGGGCACGATCCGCAGCCAGGGATGGGCCTGGGTCAGCCTGTCCAGGGCGATCGCGTCGTACAGGTCGACGAAGGTCCGGGCCCCGACGACCAGGGTGACCTCCGGTTGAGCTGCTGCGGCGGCGATCTGCTCGACCAGGGCACGCAGCGGCGCCAGCCCGGTGCCACCGGCCAGCAGCAGCGGAGTCGGGGACCCCGGCAGGGCCAGGCCGGTGGGGGTGGGTGGGCCGAGCCGCAGCAGGTCGCCGGGGCGTACCTGATGGGCCAGCCGGTGTGAGACGTCGCCGCCGGGCACGGCACGGACATGCAGCTCGACGGTGCCGTCGGCGCGCGGGGCGTTGGCCGGGCAGTACCAGCGCCACCGCCCCGGATGCTGCGGCATGTTAACCGGCACCGCGTCGCCGGGCCGGAACGGCAGCCGCCGCCAGGGGCGTACGGTCAGGGTGGTGATGGTGTCCCCGGCCCGGTCCCGGCCGAGGACCTCGACCGGCCAGGAGGCCGGCCCGTCACCCACCCGGGTCGCAGCGCGCTCGACCAACCGCCAGGCCCGCCGCCAGATCGCGGCCCCGGGCGGCATCGAGGGTACGGCGG
>NZ_JBEYUI010000038.1:0-7431 GCF_040643455.1 Micromonospora sp. NPDC047134 | reverse complement strand
GAGGCCGGCCCGTCACCCACCCGGGTCGCAGCGCGCTCGACCAACCGCCAGGCCCGCCGCCAGATCGCGGCCCCGGGCGGCATCGAGGGTACGGCGGCCCTCAGCGCCGCGCCGACCAGGGCCGCATGGTCGGGGCGCAGCCGATGCTCCCGGTACACCCGGCCGAGGACGGTCAGCAGGGCCGACCGCCCCGGCCGGTCGTCACCGCCCCCCACCAGCCGCAACAGCCTGGCGACGATCAGCGGCGCATCCTGTTCCGGCAGCAGCCCCGGACAGCCCTCCTGCACGGTGTCCCAGAACCGGGCGGCGGCGCGACCGAAGACCGCCTCGGCGATGCCGCCGGATGTCACGGCAGGGTGGTCGCGCATGTGAGCCTCCGGTGCGATGGACAGTCTGAGACGGCACCGAGGCGGGCGGGAGCGGTGACAGATCGTACGGGGGAAGGCCGATCCGCCACCGGAGCCGGCACCCGCCCCGGGCCGTGTCTCCACCCTGGACCCGGCTGGCCTGCCCCGATATGCCGCAGTGATCGTCAGCAGGATTCGCGCAGCGTATTCGCCCGGTGGCCGAATGTGGTCGGGCCGGTATGCGTGGCGTGCATACCGGCCTCGCCGGAAACGGCTTGAATGGACAGACTCGAACCAGTCGCCCACGAACGGCGAGGTTGCCGGTGACACCTGCCAACTGCCCCCGCTGCGGGGGACGCCTGGCGCGCGACAACCACAGCGGACGCTGCGCCCCCTGCCAGGCCGCCGAACGCGACCGGCTCACCGCACCCCCGGCCGTGCCACCGCCGTTCTGGGACCACCAGCCGGTACGCGCCGCGCTGGCCCGACGCCACCTGGGGCACCTCATCCGGGCCTACCGGCACCACCCCTACCACGGTCGGCTGCCGCTGACCCAGTCCGTGGTGGCCGGGTGGCTCGGCATCACCCAGGCCCAACTCAGCCGGATCGAGACCGGCCCCGCACCGATCCACCTGGACCGCCTCACCCACTGGGCCACCCTGCTGCGCATCCCCGAAAAACTGCTCTGGTTCCGGCTGCTCCGCCTGCCGCCCATCGACATGTCTGACCGGGGTGCTCACGCCGACTCGCCGACTAGTGTGGAGACGGCTCCTGTCGAAGGAGGTGGCACCACGAACCGCCGCCGATTCAACGCCCTGGCTGCGCTCGCTGGCCTTGGCGGAAGCAACCTCATCGACGCCCTACTCGCCGCCGATGATCGGGCCGAAAACCTCGGCATGGAACACGTACGCCTCGCCGGATCGCTGGTTAAGCGCTTCCGGCAGGCTGACGCGGCCGTCGGTGCGGACGAGTTGTGCGATGCGGCGATGACCGTTCACACCCGCCTGTCCGCGTGGACCGGCAAAGCGCGCGTCAGCCGTAACCTGGAAGCGACTCTCCAGGCGGCACTGGCCGACCTCGCAAACCAGGCAGCCTGGCTGGCGATCGACGCCGAACGCCGACCCCAGGCGCGTCCGTACCTCAACGACGCCATCACCCGGGCACGGATCTCCGACAACCCGCGTGAGGAGGTACGGGCGCTGGCCTGCCTCTCACTGCTCACCCGGGAAGACCAACCCACCGAATCCGTGCACTGCGCCGAAGCCGCACTCCGCGCCGCCCAAGGCTGGTCGACCCCTCGCCTCAGGACACTCCTGCGACTGCGGATGGCCCACGCATACGCCAACCTTGGAGACGCCAGCGGCTTCAACCGCGAAATGGCCAGCGCCTTCCGCGAGTTCGACCGTGGCCCTCAGGATGATGACCTGCCCTTCCTGCAATTCGTCACCTCCCACGAACTGACCGGCATCCAGGGACTGGCCTTCCTCGCCCTCGACCGCCCCGCTCGCGCCGTCAAGTCCCTCGCGGTCAGCAGCACCACCCGCACCGAACACCGGCGCAATCGGGTGCTGTCCACCGTGCGGCTCGCCGAAGCCGAATACCGACTCGGCGATGTCAACCAGGCTGCCCGGACGGCGTTGCGGGTGCTGCCCGAGGTGAAACAACTGAACTCAGGACGGACCACCCGTAACCTCGCCCAGGTCGGAGCGCACCTGAGCCGAGAAAACACCACTGCGGCGCGCGACTTCGTCGATGCCTACCGGGCGGAGTTTCGGCCATGAGAGACGACCTCCGCCTCGACCGGCATCGAGCCGACGAGGTGAATGACATCCTCGGTGATCTGGTTGAGGTCTATCTCGACGCCCACTCCGGGGATGGGGAGTTCTACAACGAGTCCCGCTACCGTCAACAGCTGGCCGGGCACATGAAGGTCCCCGGATGGGAGTTGGTCACCGCCACGATCGATGGTCGCCTGGTCGGTTACGCCTACGGTTTTCCGCTGCCGGCCGGAACCCGGTGGTGGAACGGCATCGAGGAACCGTATCCGGCGGGCTTCACGCAGGAGGACGGGCGACGCACCTTCGCCCTCAGCGAGCTGCTGGTCCGCCCCGCCTGGCAGCGCCGGGGGATCGCGCGGGCGCTGCATGACGAACTCGTCGGCGCCCGCCCCGAGTCCCGAATGACCCTGCTCGCCCGGCCCGACAACGCCCCCGCCCAGGCGGCCTACCGGTCCTGGGGATGGCGCCGGGTCACCCGCCTATGCCCCGCCTGGGAAGACGCCCCCCTCTTCGACGTCCTGGTGCGGGACCACCAATAGCCAGATATTCCTCGTCGCCTCACCCTGCTCGGGAAGGTTGGCCAGCATTTCGCTGATCTCCTCAACGAGTTCAGTTATATCGATTTTGCGGGCGACGGCCAGGCTCATTTCTAGGCCGAACGGGCCTTATCAGTGATGGCCGCTCTTGCCAGTGGTTTCCTAAGGATGAAACCGCCGCTGCTATGCCGTGGGGAATTTGCAGTTGGATGAAGCCATCGAACGACTCGACCAGCCGCGGGTAGGCGGACTCATAGTTCTCACGTTCCAGGTCGATCTAGGTCAATCCCCACGTGGCACTCGCGAATCCATCGAGATTTCCGTGACTCTCATCCGCTCCTACACGCTTACGCTGTAGCTTAAGTCCTCATGCATAGGTCGCAGCTTGGACCCCCACCGGCTTTGCCTTCACTTTGGGGCGCGAAAGGACGCCGGTTGGGTGCAGGTGCTATGGCGGCGCGCTACTCAAAGCTGTAATGCGCACCGATCGCACCCTCCACAGAACCCGGGGGCGGTTCAGGGCACAAGCGTCCGCTCCCGGCACCGAGACTCGCAAGGGGACACCCCTCGGCAGCGTCAGGACTGCACTGGCCTGCCGGGGCTCCCGACCACCACAAAAGGAGCCCACATCTGAGGCAGAGTGGCCACAAAGCGCGGCCCGGGAGACACTCCGGTTTCGGCGGCGAACTGTGTCAGGTCGTTAGGACAGGCGTCGCGTAACCATCGCTGTGCCTTGGCCAGAGCACGGGCGGGAGTGTCGCCGTCCCGGTAGTGTGTGTAGAAGCGGCTGATTAGTAGGGCCGCGAACTTGTCGTTCACCTTCCACAGTGAGCCGATTACAGTCGCCGCTCCGCAGTAGCCGAGGAGCCCCGGAAGTCCGAACGCTTCATCCGGAGCGCGAGCAATGTCGGTGACCGCGCTCTCGCAGGCGGAGGCCACGACCAGTTGCACATCGCGCAGGAGGCCGTGGTCGAAAAGGTCGAGTGCGCTCAGTTGGTCGTGTCCGGCCAGGTGCAGGCATGACCGCAATGGCTGCACCGGGTCGTAACTGCCGTGGCAGGCGAGATGAATGTGGGTGGCATCGCGGAACCCGGCGAGAACCGCCTCCCGGGTGGCCTCCGCTCCCGCGAGGTTGTGCACCGGACCGCTGAAAAGCCTCTGCACCGCAGTGACCTCCCGGACGGTATGGGGCAAAGCGTCGTCCGGGCGCACCGTGAGCAGCCGGGGCCGCTCGGACGGCGTCACGTCTTGCGCAGCGAGCAGTGCCCGAGCGGACGGCGCGTACGAGACATCGGCGTCGTCGATGAGGTGACGGATGCGGCCTGCTCTCCGATAGCGCGCGGCGTGCAACGGCAGGGTACCGAGCAGTCCTGTCGGCACTAGGACCACGGCCGGTGCGCCCTGCTCGGTCAGCAACTCACCGACCATAGCGAGGAAGCTGCTTCCGAGCAGATCGAGCACTGCGTCGTCGTAGGCGGCCTCGGCAGACAGCAGCGTGTCGAAGAGGACATTGACGGCCAACGGTGCGAAGCAAGGGATGATCTCACGGGAGGCGGTGACGATCAGGGCGGCGCTGCCGAGCCGGGCGGTGAGCAGGTAGCAGAGTGGCCTCTCGGGCGCCGCTGCGCGAAACGGCGCGTCAACCGGTCGCTTTGCGAAGTCTGCGAAGCCCGGTAGCGCCCGGATCGCCTCCAGTACAGCTCGCAGCCGGGCCTGCGCATCGGCCAGCATACCGCGTATCTGCCAGCGCTGAACCTCGTCCTCGGGCATCAGAATGCGCTGCTGGCGCTCCGCGTCCGCGAGCAAAGTGACGGCGGCTTCGTACTCCTCCGCCAGTCGTGAGGCCCGTGTGCGCAGCCGGTCGATGTCACTGCGGTCGCGGTCCAGCAATCGGCTGAGTTCGCGTGCCCTGCCGTTCTCGAGCACCGTCACTGCCTCCTCGAGGCGGCCAGAACGGGCTAGGGCGTACGCGGCGTTCTGGTGCAAGCCAGCCGCGCGGGACAGTTCCGCCTCGCGGCCGAAACCCGCCACGACTGTGCCGTAGCGGTTGTCCACCTCGGCGACGGCCTCGCGGAAGAATTGCGCCGCCCGTGGCCAGTCCTCTGTGGCCCCGCACCGATCTCCGAGGGTGACGTAAACCCTGCCGGATTGGTGAGGGGACTTACCAGCGACTACCAGTTGACGACACTTTTCGAGCAGTTCCGTTGCCAATTGCGCATCACCGCTTCGACCTCGTGCGGACAGGGCTTCCGCGAGGTCGACTGCTGACTCCACCCACTGCTCGGGGACCTCAGCGACCGGCCGACCGGCGAGGCTTCGGTCGAGGAGCGCGACAATGCGGTCGTGGTCCGGGGAGGGTAGCCGACTCAGCGCATACGCGAGATTGCGGCTGGCCTTGCTCTCCTCGGGGGCGGCGCCGTGGTGCCGGAAGATCCGCACCGCCGTCTCGTAAAGGCGCACCGCCTCGGCGAGGTGCGCGGCGTCCTGCGTTGCCCATGACTCCAGGGCGTTGGCCAGGTTTCCTGCGATGCCGGCGTGGGCCATCGGCGCTCGGTCGATCGGCACGAGCGCCAGAGCGCCGCGATAACTCTGGATCGCCTCGGCCGGAGCGGGTCTGCCTTCCGCAGTGGCTCGCATCGCGAGGACAGTGCCGACGGCATTCGCGGCGTCAGCGCGGTCCGCCGGGCCTCCTTGGGAGTCGTAGTAGGCTTGGGCGACACGGGCGTGGTGCAACGCACGGTCGAGGTTTGCGTCCCTATCGCCCTCGACTTGGGCGCGGAGAACGAGGCTGAGATTGGTGTGGCATGCGGCCACCGTGCCGGGGTCACGCAGCAACGGGAGCGCCCGAGCCATATTCTCCTCGGCGCGCGCGAGGCTACCGGGAATCTCCGCCAGTTCCTCCGCCGACCAGACAAGGCCTAGATTCATCAGCGCGGTCGCATGGGCCTGCGCGTCGTGCTCGAGGGTCAGGACCGTTAGCGCCGCAGTGATCCGGTCCAACGCCCGCAGTACAAACGCCCGCCGGTCCACCGGGTACTCACGGTATACGTTACCGAGCGACAACATTGCCCTCGCCCATTGGTCGGAATGAGTCCGGCGGCGGTAAGTCCGTAGAGCACGCCGCAGCGCTCGGATCGCCTCGTCGGCTTCGCCGCGTGGATCAGGGCCGCCCAGCCGACGCCACCAACTTCCCACCATCGCCAGTGCAGTGGCGGACAGTTCATCCGCACCCGCCCGTTCCAGCAGATCCGCTGCCTCGGAAGCCAGGTCAATTGCTTCGCGCCGGCGGCCTTCCGCACGGGTCTCGATCGCCTGTGCCTGCTGGAAGAGCAGGAAGCCGTGGACGGCTGGATATCGATCTGCGGGCACCGCCGCGATCATTGACTCGATTGTCCCGCTTTGCTCCCCGTCTTCGAGCAGCGACTGGCGGAGCAAACCACGCAACCGGTCCGGCAGCGCGACCCCACTCGATAGATCCTGCAAGAACCGCCACTGCGCCTCGAGCCGTGCGGCCAGGAAGGATTTAGGATGCGCTACCAGCATGTCCAACCGGCGGCGTTCTCGAGCAGAGCAGTCGCGGCGAAGCTGAAGAGCAAGATCAAGAGCGAGTTCGGTACGCAGCAACGGCCGCAACGCCACCAGCCGTTCACCCGCGGCACGGGTGGGAGCTGCGCACAGTTGACGAAGTTCCGCCTCCGTCTCCAGTCGTGTCCACCACGCGACGACCTCAGGGTCTTCTGGAAGGCGTGCCGCAGCCAGTTCCGCGAATCGGATGGCACCGGGAATATCACCGCACTGCCCGGCCAGGAAGTCACTCGCGGCGAAGGCCGCTTCGGCAGCGTCGGACGGCGACGGCACGGCGTCGAACAGGGCGATCGCCTCATCAAGAAGCTCCACGGCGGCGCTCACGCGGTCCTGGAGCATGCGCGCTCCAGCGAGCGCTCGTACGGCACGTGCCTCACCCTCGAGATCTCCAGCGCCCCGGAACAGCTCCCGCGACTGCTCGGCGTACCAGATCGCTGCCTCGTGGTGCCCTGCGGCGCCGGCCATCTGTGAGACGTCGCCCAAGGCGCGCGCCTCACCGGCCCGGTCACCGCACGCGCGATAGGCGAGGGCCGACCGGTGATACAAATCTGCCGCTTCGTCATGGACGCGTGCTTGCCGCCGCAGTTGCCCGAGGTGGGCGAGGGCCCGGGCGCGCAAGCCCTCCGCACCGATGCGCTCGGCCCCGTCGACGACCTCGCGAAACAATCGCTCCGCCGCCGCGTCACGCTCAAGGTGCTGTAGGGCTATGCCGAGGTTCTGCGTGAAGATCAGGAACTGATCGGCGTGCACTGCTAGGCGCCGGCCCAATTCGGTCTGAGCGGCGAGCGTCGGCCAATCTTTGAGCACAACCAGAAAGGGAATCATCGAATTCAGCAGCACCACTGAATCCGGCGCACCAGCCTTGACTATCTCCATCAACGCAGGCCGGGCTGCGATGAACCACTGAAGCGCCTCACGTCGCTGTCCAGCATCGTCGACAGTCGTCATCGTCAGCGACGCCCTCAAAAGATCGTCGCGCAGGTCGGCGTCCATCGCTCCATGGTGCCCTTCACCGCTTCGATCTCCACATAGGGAGTCCGTGGGTTTGACGAATGAGACCGTGATGGCCGGCAGAGCCTACGCAGGGCCCCGGCAAAGTCGCGGGGGTGCCCGGCTTGATGTGGTTGGTGTAGACGCGCCCTGGCTGGTGGCAGCAGGGCGGGCATGACCGGTTCAGATGATCAT
>NZ_JBEYUI010000037.1:0-42736 GCF_040643455.1 Micromonospora sp. NPDC047134 | reverse complement strand
CGAACGCCTCGTTCACCACGTCCCACGAGTCGATCTTCCCGCGGTAGTAGGTGGCCACCTGGGTGACGTGGTTGAGCATGGCCGAGCGCAGGGCCGGCCCTTCCATCCGCTCCATCCAGGCGGGCTGCTGGGAGTGCCAGGCCAGGGTGTGACCCCGGACCTTCCAGCCCCGGGAGAGGGCATGGTTGACGATCCGGTCCGCGGTGCCGTAGGTGAAGACCCCCTGCTGCGGCTCCAGGGCGTTGATCTTCATCTCGTTCTCGGCCGTGACCGAGTTGAACTCGCGGTTCAGGATGCCGGTGTAGACGCTGTCGTTGAGCTTGTGTGCTGCGATCGCGGCCCCGAAGTACCGGCCGCTCTCCGCAGCGGCAGCGCCCAGAGTGGTCGCCGCGCTGGCGCTGGAGGCCGTCACCACCACGGTGGTAGCGGCGAGGGAGAGACCGACCACGGCCGAGATCAGCGCGGAGCGCGATCGCAGTCTGGTCGCGGGACGCCCGCTGGCGCGGGCGAACGCGTTGTTCATGGCGTGAGCCTTTCGACGAAGCCGTGCTGATGGGAAGCCGGCTCCGACTACCGCCCAACACGATGACCCTTCCGTCACCTGCGCGGTCGCCCGGATGCCGCGCAGGCCGGTGCACTTCGGCCGGCCCTCGTGAGTAGATCGGAGCTGTTCTATCGAAAACAGTATCGAAACACGTCCGCAAGCTCAATGTGCCCGACTGTCTTCTCGGGATCGACGTGACCCGGCCGCACCGACCCCTGGTCGGCAGTAAACCACAGCGGACAGCGGATTGACCCGGACCGATGACCACCGAAAGTTTCGGTCCCCGCTGATCGGCGACCGGTCACCCTGCGCCGACCGGCTGCGTCGACCGGGCCGGCCCGGCGGGCTGCGTCGGGTCGCCGAGCAGCTCGGCCAGCCAACGTAGCTGCCGGCGCAGGTGCACCGCCTCCCCGTGCTCGTGGCCGTTGAACGGGTAGACGTGGATGCTGCGCTCCGGCACCGGCCCGCCGTTGGCGACACCGTACTGGTGGTAGGCGGCGAACACCGTGCTCGGCGGGCAGACCCGATCGCGCAGCCCCAGACCCAGGTGCACCGGAGCGGTGGCCCGTCGTACCAGGCAGGCGGCATCCACATAGGACAGGGTGTGGCGTACGGCCGCCTCGGCCTCCCGGTGCACGGCGAGGTAGGTGCCGATCTCACCGTACGGACTGGCGTCGGTGATCTCGATGGCCCGCTGGAGGTGGCAGAGGAAGGGTGCGGTGGCCAGAACGGCGGCCAGCCCCGGTGCCAGCCCGGCGACCGCCAGGGCCAACCCGCCGCCCTGGCTGTTGCCGGCGACGACCACCCGGCCGGGGTCCACCCCGGGCAGGGCCCGGGCCGCCTGGACGGCGCGTACCGCGTCCGTGATGAGCCGGCGGTAGTAGTAGCCCTGCGGCGACAGGATGCCCCGGGTCACCGGGGAGGGGCCGCCCGGTGCCGCCCCGTGCGGGTCGGCCGTGTCCCCCACCCCGTACATGCCGGACTGACCCCGGGCGTCCATCAGCAGGTGCGCGTAACCGGCCACCGGCCAGGTCAGCCGCTCGTGCGGGGTGCCCCGGCCACGCCCGTAGCCGACGTACTCGATCACCACCGGCAGCGGCTCCGGCACCCCGGCCGGACGGGTGTACCAGGCCCGGACCGGGTCACCGGCGAAACCGGCGAAGGTCACGTCCCAGGTGTCGAGCAGCCGCAGGTCGGTCGGCTCCGGGCGTACCTCGACCAGCACCGGCACCGACTCCGCCGCCTGGAGGGTGGTACGCCAGAAGTCGTCGAGATCCGCCGGTTCGGTGATGGTGGGGGCGTACCGGCGCAGTTGGTCCAGGGGCAGGTCGAACAGAGACATCCGTCCTCGCAGCTGTGGTCAGGGGCGCGGTGGCGGGGCGGTGCTCTCCCGGATCACCAGCTCGGCCACCAGATCGATGCGGCTGGTGGGCAGGGCCACCCCGTGCGCCAGGTCGAGCAGCATCTGGGTGGCCGTGCCGGCCATGTCCCGCAGGGGTTGGTTGACCGTGGTCAAGGGCGGGCCGGACCAGGCGGAGACCGGCAGGTTGTCGTAGCCGACCACGGAGACGTCGCCGGGCACGTCCAGACCGAGCTGCCGGGCCGCCCGCAGGACCCCCAGCGCCTGGAGGTCGGAGCCGGCGAAGACCGCGGTCGGTCGGTCCGGGCGGCTGAGCAGCTCGATGCCGTGCGTGTATCCGGCGTCCAGGTGGAAGGTCCCGGAGCGCACCAGGTCGGGATCGACCGGTACGCCGAGTTCCTCGTGGGCGCAACGGTAGCCGGCCGTGCGGGCGCGGGCGCAGAGCACGTCCCGCGGACCGGAGATGATCGCGATCCGGCGATGCCCCAGATCCAGCAGGTGGCGGGTGGCCAGCAGGCCACCGTTCCAGTTGTTGGACCCCACGGTCGGCCCGGAGGCCGCGCTGGCGCTGTCGGTGTCGACCACCACGACCGGAATGGCCTGTCGGCGCAGCTGCCGGCGCTGCTGGTCGGTCAGATTGCACATCACCAGCAGCACCCCGAGGGGACGCCGGGCGAGCATCGCGTCGAACCAGGGCTGCGGCGGTCGGTGGGCGCCGTCCAACTGCGAGAGCACCACGTTCACCCGGCCCGCCGTGGTGATCGCCTCGACCCCCCGGATGATCTCCATCGCCCAGTCGGAGCCGAACTCGTGGAACACCAGGTCGATCTGGCCGTCGCCGACGGCCCGCCGGGTCCGGCGGCGGTAGCGGTGCCGTTCCAGGCTCGCCTCCACCCGGGCCCGGGTGGCCGCCGCCACATCCGAGCGGCCGTTGAGGACCTTGGACACCGTCGCCGAGGAGACGCCAACCTCCTGGGCGATGGTCGCGAGTGTCGTGGCGCCGAGCGCCGCCGACGAGCGGTTCTCAGTCATCGGCCCCTCTACCACCGGCCCCGAGAATTTCGGAGCACCCACCATGTCCCAACCGATCACCGAGGACAACGATCGATGGATTGCGCGACGGCCAAGGACCGCAGGCAATCGCTTACCCGCACCACAGTGCCAGTGCGCTGATCGGATTTCCAGCCCTTGACATCGATTTATGGACACACTTAGGTTCCCCGCACGGACTACGAGCGGGTTTCCGAAATTTTCGTTGTGGCGGTGCCGCGCAGCGGCAGGGCGAGCCGTCTGGACAACCCACCCCGGACGCGACCGGAGGGCGCGCATGAGAGCTCAGCTACCCGTCGACGATCGACCGAGGCGATGAGCGGCCCGGCCTCGGCGGCACCGCCGTCGACCGGGCTGCCCCGCGCGGCCCGGCGGCGGACCTGGCGGCGGGCGCTGCGGCGGGACTGGCAGTTGTACTCCCTGGCCATCCTGCCGCTGCTGTTCTTCCTGGTCTTCCGGTACCTGCCGATGCTCGGCAACGTCATCGCCTTCCGCCGGTTCCAGCCCGGCGGCAGCCTGTTCGGCGAGTACTGGGTGGGTCTGCGCTACTTCAAGATGTTCCTGAGCGACCCGACCTTCTGGAACGTCTTCACCAACACCCTGACGCTGGGCGCGCTGACCCTGCTGTTCTGCTTCCCGCTGCCGATCGTGCTGGCCCTGCTGCTCAACGAGGTACGCGCCCGCCGGCTCAAGCGGTTCGTGCAGTCGGTGTCGTACCTGCCGCACTTCCTGTCCATCGTGATCGTGGCGGCCATGGTCATGCAGTTGCTGTCCATGGACGGCACGATCAACCAGCTGGTCCGCGCGGGCGGCGGCGAGGCGATCCCCTTCCTGCAACGCCCGGAGTGGTTCCGCACCATCTACGTCTCCTCCGAGGTCTGGCAGACC
Source organism: Micromonospora sp. NPDC047134 (assembly GCF_040643455.1). Lineage (NCBI taxonomy): Bacteria > Bacillati > Actinomycetota > Actinomycetes > Micromonosporales > Micromonosporaceae > Micromonospora > Micromonospora sp. NPDC047134. The sequence continues at coordinate 38,894 of NZ_JBEYUI010000037.1, read as the reverse complement.
GTCGGCTGGGGCACCATCCTCTACCTGGCCGCGCTGACCACCATCGACGACGACCTGTACGAGGCGGCCCGCATCGACGGGGCCAACCGCTGGCGGCAGACCTGGCATGTCACCCTGCCGGGGATCCGGCCGACCATGGTGACCCTGCTGATCCTCAACATCGGCACCTTCATGGCGGTCGGGTTCGAGAAGATCCTGCTGCTGTACAACCCGCTGACCTATCCGACCGCCGACGTCATCTCCACATACCTGTTCCGGGTCGGCTTCACCTCCAGCAACTTCAGCTACGCCGCCGCGATCGGGCTGTTCGAGGCGGTGATCGGGCTGATCCTGGTGCTGTCGGCGAATCTGATCGCCCGCCGTACGGTGGGGACGAGCCTGTGGTGACCGTCGAGGCCGCCAAGCCGGCCACCGCACCCGCGCCCCAGCCCCGACGACGGCGGCGCGGGATTCAGCAGAGCCGTGGCTACCGGGTGTTCCAGGTGGTCAACGCGCTCATCCTGACCGCCGTGGTGGTGGTGACGCTGTACCCGTTCGTCAACATCGTGGCCCGGTCGATGAGCCATGAGGCGTACATCATCGCCGGGCAGGTGAACCTGGTGCCGCGCGGGTTCACCCTGGAGACGTACGAGTTGGTGCTGTCGGACTCGATGTTCTGGACCAACTACCGCAACACGGTGTTCTACACGGTCACCGCCACCCTGATCTCGATCGTGATGACCACCTGTTACGCGTACGTGTTGTCCAAGAAGCACCTCAAGGGACGCAGTGCCCTGATCGGCATAGCGGTGTTCACGATGTTCTTCACCGGCGGGCTGATCCCCAACTACGTGCTGGTCACCAGCCTGGGGTTGAAGAACAGCGTCTGGGCCATCGCCCTGCCCAACGCGATCAACGTGTTCAACCTGCTGGTGATGAAGGCCTTCTTCGAGAGCCTGCCCAACGACCTGGAGGAGGCCGCCGCGGTCGACGGGCTCAACACGTACGGCATCCTGTGGCGGATCGTACTGCCGCTGTCGAAGGCCATCGTCGCCACGATGGTGCTGTTCTACGCGGTGGCCTTCTGGAACTCCTGGTTCGCGGCCTTCCTCTACCTGGACCGGCAGGAGTTGTGGCCGGTCACCATCTACCTGCGCAACCTGATCGCCGGGGCCACCGGCGCGGAGAACATCGGCGCCATCTCCGAGGCCAACGAGGTGCAGGCCGAGGCGACCCTCAAGGCCGTGACGATCGTGCTCACCACCCTGCCCATCCTGCTGGTCTATCCCTTCGTCCAGCGGTATTTCGTCCGCGGCATCATGCTCGGCGCGGTGAAGGGCTGAGCAGCCGACCCACCCTCGCACCATCACCTGCGAAAGGACCCGCCATGTTCCGCAGATCGTGGCGTCACGCGGCAGCAGCCACCGTCGCGTTACTCGCCCTAGCCAGCGTCACCGCCTGTGGCGACGATCCCACCGACTCGGAGAACCTGTCGGAGAACCGGGTCGGCGCGATGGAGAACTACGCCGCCGGTACGCAGTTCAAGGCCACCGAGGCGCTCTCCTTCTCCGTCCTCTACAACAACCACCCGAACTATCCGCTGAAGAACGACTGGCTGTTCTGGAAGGAGCTGACCGCCCGGACCAATGTCACCCTGGAACCGGTGGCGGTGCCGTTGAGCGACTACAACCAGAAGCGCAGCCTGCTCATCGGGGCCGGTGACGCGCCGCTGCTCATCCCGAAGACCTACCCGCCGGACGTGCACGCCTACGTCTCCTCGGGGGCGATCCTGCCGGTCAGCGACTACCTCGATCTGATGCCCAACCTCAAGGACAAGATCGAGAAGTGGAACCTGAACCCGGAGCTGGACACCCTGCGCCAGGCCGACGGGAAGTTCTACCTGCTGCCCGGGGTGCACGAGAAGCCCTGGCACGAGTACTCCCTGGTGGTCCGCACCGACATCCTCGAAGAGCTGGGCCTGGAGATCCCGAAGAGCTGGGACGAGGTCTACACCATGCTCAAGGCGATGAAGGCGAAGTACCCGGACGTCTACCCCTTCTCCGACCGGTACAGCCAGCCCAACCCGGCCGGCGCCCTGCTCAACCTGCTGGCCGTCTCGCACGGCCTGGAGGGGGCGGGCTGGAACTTCCAGCACGTCAGCTGGAACGCCGGCGCGCAGAAGTTCGAGTACACCGGGGCCACGGAGCACTACCGGCACATCCTGGAGTACCTCAACAAGCTGGTCGCGGAGAAGCTGCTGGACCCGGAGAGCTTCACCCAGACCGACGACCTGGCCCGGCAGAAGCTGGCCAACGGCAAGTCCTTCGTGATCAGCGGTAACGCCCAGGCCCTGGTGAACGACTACCGGCCGGACCTGGCGGCCACCAACCCGAAGGCGAAGGTCACCAAGATTCCGCTGCCGGTCGGGCCGGCCGGGGAGATCAACCCGGCCAGTCGGCTGGAGAACGGCATGATGATCTCCTCGAAGGCCCGGGAGAGCAAGAACTTCGTGGCCATGATGCAGTTCGTCGACTGGCTCTGGTACTCCGACGAGGGCCAGATGTTCGCCCGGTGGGGGGTCGAGGGCACCACCTACGTCAAGGACGCCGCCGGCAAGGCGAGCCTGGCCAAGGAGGTCGACATGATCGGCCTCAACCCGGGGGCCCCCAAGCACCTGCAGAAGGACTTCGGCTTCGCCAACGGAGTGTTCGCCTACGGCGGCCGGCCCGAGCTGGTGCAGGCCTTCTTCTCCCCGGAGGAGCAGGAGTTCCAGAAGGTGATGAACGCCCGTACCCCGAAGTCACCGCCGCCGCCGTACCCGCTGACCGACGAGGAGCGGGAGCAGGTGTCGCTCTGGGAGACCCCGCTCAAGGACCACGTCTACCAGGCCACCTTGCAGTTCGCCCTGGGGCAGCGTGACCTGGCCCAGTGGGACAGCTACGTCAACGAGCTGAAGAGCAAGAACATGGACGCCTACCTGGACACGGTGAACAAGGCGTACGAGCGCTACCGCGACCGGGGCAACTGAGGTGGGGGCCGGTCCGGCGTTCGTCGGACCGGCCCCGCACCCCGCGAAGGATGAGGAACCGATGCCGACCACCCTCGCCGTACCCCCCTCGAGGATCTCGTGAGTACGGCGACCCGACGCGAGTTCGGTGCCGGGCCGCTGTCGCGGGTGGCCGCGCTGGTCTACACCCTGCTGGTGGTCGAGGTGCTGCTGCTGGTCTGCGCGGCGCCCGGCCTGATCGCGTTGTTCGCCCTGGAACGGCATGTGAGCAACCTGCCGCTGGTCGCCGTCTGCGCGGTGCCCCTGGGCCCGGCCCTGTCCGCCGCCCTGTACGCCCTGCACCACCAACGCCTGGACCTCACCGAACTGCACCCGGCCCGACTGTTCTGGCGTGGCTACCGGGTGAACCTGCTGGGGGCCCTGCTGGTGTGGGTGCCGATGCTGATGTGGCTGGCCCTGCTGGCCGTCAACCTGGTCAACCTGACCGCGGTGGGGCTGCCCCGCTGGTGGGTGGTGCCCCTGGTGCTGGTCGCCGCCGGGGTGGCCGTGGTCGGCATCAACGCGCTGGTGATCACCTCGCTGTTCACCTTCCGGCTGCGCGACGTGCTCCGGCTGGCCGGCTACTTCGTGCTGCGTACCCCGGTGGTGGTGATCGGGGTCGGGTTGTTGCTGGTAGCGGCGACCGTGCTGACCCTGGTCGCCTCGGAGGCCGCCCTGGCCGCGCTGGCCTCGGTGCTGGCGCTGGCCCTGGTCCGGGGCGGCGAGCCGATGATCAGCATCATCCGCCAGGAGTTCACCGCCGCAGACCTCACCTAGCGGGTGGGTACGGCGGCCACGGCCTCCCGCAGGGCCGCTGTGGCGATCCGTACCGCCGGGGTGTGCTCCACCGCGTCGTGGATCACCAGGTGGATCGACCGGATCGGGGTGGGACGCAGCAGCCCGACCCGGGTCACCCCCGGCGGCAGCCGCACCGCACCGAGGGCGGGAAGCACCGTCGGGCCGATGCCGGCCTCGACGAAGGCCAGGGCGGTCGGATAGTCGTGCGCCTCCACCCCGAAGGTCGGGGCGAAGCCCGCCGCGGTGCAGGCCTCCAGGAGGTTGGCCCGGCACCAGCCCCGGGCGAAGTCGTTGTCCACCCAGCGGTCCTCGGCCAGTTCGGCCAACTCCACCTGCGCCCGGTCGGCGAGGCGGTGCCCGGCCGGCAGCACCGCGACGTACGGATCGTCGACCAGGTGCTGGGCGGTGAAGCCCGAGCCGGGGTCGAAGCCGGCGGGCGCCACCACCAACTGGAGGTCGGGGCGCTCCTCCCGGACGGGCGGGATGTCCTCGCGCAGGGTCAGGTCCAGCCGTACCCCGGGCAGCTCGGTGGTGATCCGCCGCACCACATGTGGCATCCAGGCCGCGCCGACGGAGGCGAAGTAGGCGATGGACAGCACCCCGGTGCGCCCGGCGCGCAGGTCCGCGATCAGTGACTCCGCCTCGCCGACCCGGGCCAGCAGCCGATCCGCCTCGGCGGCCAGGGCGTGCCCGGCGGCGGTGGGCCGCATCCCCCGGCCGGCTCGGGCGAACAGGGCCAGGCCGGTTTCGCGTTGCAGGGCGGTCAGGTGCTGACTGACGGCGGAGGGGGTGTAGCCCAGGTTGGTCGCGGCTGCCTGGACGGACCCGGAGGCCACGACGGACCGGAAGATCCGGAGGCGGTGGACATCGAGCACCCGCCAACCATATAGGCAAACTTAAGAGTCGTGAAGAAACAGTCGCTGGTGCTTAACTGTCCAGCGGACCAGAATCGGCCTATGACCAGCCTGAAGACCGCCTCCCCCGCCGAGCGTCCGCGCCCGAGACCCTCCACCCAGCCCTCGTCCTGGCCGGTCATCGCCGCCGCCGCGATCACGGTGCTGCTGTGGGCCTCGGCCTTCGTCGGCATCAGGTTCGCCGGGCACGACTACTCCCCCGGAGCCATGGCCCTGGGCCGGATGCTGGCAGCCTCCATAGCGCTGAGCGCCTTCGTGGCGCTGACCGCCGGGGGTCGCCGCGCTCGCCCCGCCGGTGGTCGTACCGGCTGGCCCCGAGGGGCAACCCTGGGGCTCATCGCACTCTGGGGAACGGCCTGGTTCGGCGGGTACAACGTGGCTCTGAATGCCGCGGAGCGGCTGGTCGATGCCGGGACGGCGGCGCTGCTCGTGGCGATCGCCCCCATCCTGGTGGCGGTGGCCGCGACCCTCGTCCTGGGCGAGCGGCTGACCGGCCGGCTAGGTGTCGGGGTGGCGGTCGCCTTCGTGGGCGTGGCCCTGATCGCCGCCACCGGCTTCACCGGGCACGTCGACCAGCTCGGGGTGGCGCTGGCCGCGCTCTCCGCGGTGTTGTACGCCTTCGGGGTACTGCTTCAGAAGCGGCTGCTGGCCCGGGTGGAGGCGGTGACCATGACCTGGCTGGGGGCCCTGGCCGGCACGATCGCCCTGCTGCCGTTCGCACCGGCCCTGCTCGACGAACTCGCCACCGCGCCGCAGGGAGCCACCCTGGGGATGCTGTACCTGGGGGTGTTCCCGACCGCGATCGGCTTCCTCACCTGGGGGTACGTGCTGTCCCGCTGGACCGCCGGTCGCACCACCGCCGCTACCTACCTGGTCCCGCCGGTGACCGTCGGGTTGTCCTGGATGCTGCTGGGCGAGGTGCCGGCACCCCTGGCCCTGGCCGGTGGCGCCCTCTGCCTGGCCGGAGTGGTCCTGGCCACCCGCCGCTGAGCCACCCGGGGCGGCGGTGGGCGCAGACCCACCGCCGGCCTCAGCCGTTGTTGCGCATCTACCTGGCCAGGTCGATGGTGTCCGCGTCCGGCGGGATCTCGACCGTCACCGGCTTGTTGTAGTCGGTGTAGTCGACCGTCATGTCGCTCACCGGATCCATCACCACACGATCCCGTCGCGGCCGGTGCTGCTCGTCCACCCAGAGGTCGATCTTGACCTCCTTGACTCCCATCTCGGTCAACCGCCCTTCGACGGTCCGACGCAGTTCAGCGTCGACCTGCTCGAAGTAGTGCGACAACTCGGTGGTGACGGTGTAGTGGACGGTAGGGGTGCCGTCCAGGGTCTCCTCGCCGACCACCGTGACCCCCTCGGTCGCCAGCAGGACGGTCACCTGCCGAGCGGGGTCGACCTCAGCCATCTCCTTGTTGAACTCCATGCCCTGCTGCTCGCCACCCGCGGGGTCCATCTTCATCCAGCTCTTGCCGTTCATCTCGGCGCGATCATCCTCCGGGATCTCGACGAAGACCATCTCGTCGATGATCCGGACCGTGATGGGCTGGTTTCCCGAACCGGTCGTGATCAGCTCGGCCTTGACCGGGTCACCCAGGGTCAGGTCGCCCTTCATCAGGATCTCCTCGCCGCCCGGGCCGTGCTTCATGGTCACGTTCACCGAGTCGCTCTGCTCGACGGCCTCGACCGCCTTCTGCAAGGCGTCCCTGACGTCCACGGTGCGGCCTTCCACCCCGCCGGAGGGCGCCGGCCTCTCGGCCGGGTCGGCCTCCCCGCCGGTACAGGCGGTCAGCGCGGCGGCCGTGACGACAGCGAGCGCCATCGCGGCGGGCCTACTCCAGACGGGCATGCGGTCGCCTCTCTCCCGGGTCGACATGACCATGAGCGACGTTATGTCAGCCGGGCAACGAGCGACAGTCGACAGGATTCAGTACAGCGGGCGGCCGTGGGCGTCGGGGATGCCGGACTTGCGATGGAAGTAGGCGTTGACCTGGTCGCGCCACTCCCGCGCACAGCGCAACTGTTCCCTGAGCCGCTCGGTGACCCGGGCGTGCACCGCCGGGTCGACCAGCCGGGCCAGCCACTCCCAGCGCCGGCACATCGCCTCGACCTCGCGTACGCCGTCGAAGTGGGTGTCGTAGATGTGCTGGATGACCGTCCTGCCGCTGTGCAGCAGGTGGTCGTAGGGCACGTGGTGGAAGAAGAGCAGCAGCTCGTCGGGGCAGCTCTCGACCGACTCGTACACCTCGGACCAGGGCGAGGGGTACTGGCCGGTGAAGCCGGTGCCGGTGGCCCGGGTCCGGTCCACCCCGGCCCCGTCCCGGTCGGCGAAGTGGTACGTGCCCCAGGGGGTGTACTCGTACCCGTCGACGTCGGGGCCGTAGTGGTGGCCGGGCCGGACCATGAAGCCCACCCCCAACGGGGCGGTGTACCGCTCGTAGCTGCGCCAGGAGTCGTCCATGATCTCGTGCAGGGTGCGCCGCAGCAGGTCCGGATCGGCCCGCCGGTCCGGCGCGAAGGTCAGGTCGATCCACTCGTCCAGCACCGCCGCAGGGCGCAGCCCGGGATTCCAGCAGAGCCGGCCGAAGGCGTACAGGTTGGCCTGGGCCAGCGGATGCCCGGTCCAGAACCGGTCGTCGCCCACATTGGAGACCGCGACCAGACCCCCGCCACCGGCCGCCACCTCGGCGACCGTACCCCCCTCGTCGCCCCAGGGCCGGAACCCCAGGACCTCGCTCCACCAGGGGGCCAGGTAGCAGACGTGGCGCTGCTGGCCGGTGTACTCCTGGGTGACCTGGAACTCCACCGCCAACCGGGTGTGCGGCATCGCGGCGATCACCGGGGAGACCGGCTCCCGGGTCTGGAAGTCGATCGGCCCGTGCTTGACCTGCACGATCACGTTGTCCCGGAACCGGCCGTCCAGCGGCGCGAAGTGGTCGTGGGCGGCGCGGGCCCGGTCGGTGGAGCGGTCCCGCCAGTCCTGCCGGTGGTTGTAGACGAACGCCCGCCAGCGCACCACCCCGCCGTGCGGCGCCAGGGCCTCGGCCAGCAGGTTGGCCCCGTCGGCGTGGTCCCGGCCGTAGCTGAACGGACCCGGCTGGCCCTCCGAGTCGGCCTTGACCAGGTAGCCGCCGAAGTCCGGGATGCGGGCGTACACCCGCGAGGTGATCTCGGCCCACCAGGCGCGTACCGCCGGGTCCAGGGGGTCGGCGGTGGGCAGGCCACCGACGACGACCGGGGCGGCGAAGCTCACCGCCAGGTGCACCCCGATGCCGTACGGGCGCAGCAGGTCGGCCAGTTCGGCGACGTCGTCGAGCCGCTCGGTGAGCAGCCGCGCCTCGGTGGCGTGCACGTTGACGTTGTTCACCGCCACGGCGTTGATCCCACAGGCCGCCAGCAACCGGGCGTACGCGGTGACCCGGTCCCGGTCCCCCCGGGGCCCACCCTCCCGCCAGAAGATCGACCCACCGGCGTAGCCGCGTTCCACCTGCCCCATCACGGGGTGCACCTCGACGTTGTCCCAGTGATCCAGCATCCGGCGGGCCATGACCGGACGACACACCCGTACCCGGTGTCCCCGGCCGAAGGCGGACTCCCCCAGCCGGACCACCTCGAAGAGTCCGTACAGCAGCCCTGCCGGGGCGCCGGCCACCACCACGGTCACCCCGTGGTGCCGGGTCACCACGAAGTCCTCCGCGCCCAGCGCCTCGGCTGTGGCGAGTTCCGCCCGGGCGCCGGCGAGCGCCGCCCACACCCCAGCCGCCTCGGAGTCGGTCGGGGTGAGGGCGGCTGGCTTGGAGTCGGCCGCCTCGGCCACGGTCGCCTTGGAGTCGGTCGAGGGTGGGTCTGCGGGTCGGGGGCGGGGCAGGTCGGCGGCCAGGGCCAGCACCAGGTCCGCCGGGGGTAGGTCGGCCTCGGCGGTGATCCGCCGGGCTGTGCCGCCGTACCGGTCGGCGGCCTGCTCGACCTCGGCCTGGACGGTGTCGATGAGCAGGCCCTGTCCACAGATCAGGGTCCGGCGGGCACCGATGGCGGCCCAGACCTCGGGCGGCAGCCATGCGGGGTGGAGGTCGGTCGGCTCAGGGGTGTTCGTCCGCACCTGGCGGAGGGGCCGTCGCATTGCGCAGATCGTATCGATATCCCGCGATGCGTCAAGGTCCTCCCCGAAGATCCGCTCCTACGGCCGCCTTGCGCTGGGCCGCTGTCGGCGGCGGCGCCGTTGGGCTGGCCGCTGTCGGCGGCAGCGCCGTTTGCTGGGCTGTTGTGCGGGTACCCGGCACATCCGCAGCGAGAAGGGGGGGTCGGCCAGGTGGACGACAACGAGTTCATCGACTCCGTGGCACGCCGCACCGGGGCGTCGGCCGAACAGGCGGCCGCCATCGCGCGGGCCACCCTGACCACCCTGGCCGAGCGGATCGACGGTGGGCAGGCCCGGGACCTGGCCGATCAGCTTCCGGAAGGAATGCGGGCGTACACCTTCGCCCCCCATGAGGCCGCCGAGCGGTTCGGTCTCGACGTGTTCGTCGAGCGGGTCAGCGGGCGGGCCGATGTCGACCCGGAACTGGCCGAGATCGGCATCCAGGCCGTGCTGGACACCATCCGTACGGCCACCACCGCGGACGAGTACGACGACGTGGTCGCACACCTGCCGATCGAACTGTGGCAGGTGGCCGATCCGGTCCCGCCGTACGACGGGTGACCGGCTAGACCTCGGCCACTGCCGGTTCCAGGTAGACCGGCAGGTACTCCCCGGCCTGGGCGACGAACATGGCCACCTCGTACGCCATGTCACCCACCTCGGCGTCCCCGTCGATACCGACGGTGAGGATCGCCCCGTTGCCGGTGGTGGCGTGGAACAGGAAGGCCCGGGACATCTGGATCACCACCTGGTGCAGTTCACCCTCGCCGCACACCCGGGCGGCGGCCGTACCCAACGCCTGAAGCCCACAGACCATGCTGGACAACTGCTCGGCCATCTCGTCGTCGATGCCCCGGGAGGCCCCCAGCCTGATGCCGTCCGGCGAGAGCACCACCGCGAACTGGGCCCCCGGTACCCGGTCGACCAGGCTGTCCAGGGCATGGCCCAGGTTGTCGGCGATCCGGGCAGAGGGCATAGGGCTGTCCTTCCTCTCGGCAGCGACTACCGACGGCGGGTTCGTGTTTCGGTGCTCCTAACGTACGATGCCCGACTCGCTGGGGATCAACCGGGGCAGACGGATTCGTCCCGATGGTCCGTCTTCCCTGCCCACCGGCTCGGCGGGCGCTGCTGCGCTACGCAAGGCCACGCAGACCGGTCAGGCCGGGCACGGCGAGCCGGCCGAGTTCCCTGCCGCTGGCCGAGTCGTGCCAGCTCAACGCGGTGGGTCCGGCCACGTGCAGCCGACTGCCGTCACCGCTGAGCAGCAGCCCGTTGATCTGCTCCCCCGCCGTCAACTCGACGCCGCCACCGAGGTCGGCGAGGTCACATACGACGACGGAGGTGCCGGCGGCGACGAACAGCCGGTCACCGTCGGTTGCCGCGTACGCCGGCCCGGCACCGCCGGTGATCGCGGCCGTCCGGCGTACGGTCAACTCCTCAGTGGTGATGTCCGCGACGATGCCCGAGCCGACATCGACCACCAGCAGTCGGGTGCCGTCCGGGGTGATCGCCATGGCGTGGCTCTCGGCCGGCCCCTGCCCGAACGGATGCGGCAGATCCACGCAGTACGCCCACCGCTGCTCCAGGTGCAGGGTGTGCACGAAGGCGTGCACGTCGCTGCCCGGCCGCCCACTGATCCGGTCCCGGGTGTGCTGGTGGTCGGGCTGGTGGGTGTAGAGCGTGTAGAGCACCCGGCGGTCCGCAGCGAGCACCGCCTGCCGCCCGTCGCCGCGCATCTCCTCCTCCGCGCCGGCCGGGATCGCCTCCTTGAGCCGGGTCGACAGCGGGCCGGACACCCCGCTGTCGAGGTCCACGACCCGGACCCGGTACCGGTCGGGTGCGTGCGGTGGCAACCACTCCAGCACGAACAGGCCGGTGTGGTCGGTGGTGAACGCCTCCGGCACGACGTTGCCCGGCAGCCGTAACCGCCGCCGTACGCCACCGGCGTCGGCGATCAGCACCGGGGTCTCCGTACGCCCGGCGGGGCGTTCCGTGGTGACGCTCACCTCCTCGGTGGTCAACGCCACCTGCGTACCGTCGGTGGAGACGGTCTGCGGCACCCACCGGCCCGGTAGCCGGACCCGTTCGGAGGCCGCGCCGGTGGCGACGTCGATGCGCCAGAGCGCGGTGTTCTCGCCGTCCGGGGCGGTGGCGTGAATGAACCGTGCGTCGGCGGTGGCGATCGCGTGCGGGAGCACCTGCGGCGCAGCGCCGCGCAACACGGCGAGCCCGCCGTCGAGTTCGACGAGCAGCGGGTCCGGCAGCGTTCCCGCCGTCCGGCCGCCGTCCGGTTCGCAGCCGGTCAGCGTGGCGGCGCCCACGGCACCAAGGGCGGCCAGCAGGGTACGACGCGACATCATCGGCGTGGCAGTCATGACCGGATGACACCGCCGGAGCGGGTTCGGGTTCCGTCGACGAGAGGCGGAACCCGTCCGCATCGGCCGGTGTCAGTAGGGGTGATGCCAACGGAGGTAGCACTGGACGACAGGGAGTTCGTCACCCGAGCGCAGGCCGGCGACCTGGAGGCGTACGAACTCCTGGTCGCCCGGCACACCGCGTCCGCGTACCGGACCGCGGTGCTGCTCGGCGCGGGGACGGAGGCCGAAGACGTCATCCAGGAGGCGTTCGTGAAGGGCTACCGGAAGTTGTCCCACTATCGCGGTGACTCGTCGTTCCGGTCCTGGCTGCTGGCCATCGTCGCGAACGAGACCCGTAACCTGCACCGCTCCCGTGAGCGCCGCACCGGCCTGGTGCTGCGGGCCGCCCGGGTGGCACCGGGCTCGGAGGCCGGCGAGGACGGCGCGGTCGGTGCCGTCCTCGCCGAGGAACGACGCACCGCCCTGGTCCGGGCGCTGCGGCAGCTACCCGAGCGGGATCGTGAGGTGATCGTCTGCCGGTACTTCCTCGACCTCAGCGAGGACGAGACGGTCGCCATGCTCGGCTGGGCCCGGGGCACCGTGAAGTCACGCACCTCCCGCGCCCTGGCGAAGCTGCGTGGCCTGCTCGACGTCGAGGAACTCAGCCGTGGGTGACCTGGAACGGGAACTGCGGGACCTGTCCGCCTGGCTGGAAACCCCCGATCCGCCGGACGTGACCGCGCAGGTCCGCGCCCGCCTGACCGCCGAACGCACCGAGACCTCCGCGCCGCGTGTTCGGATCCGCGCGCCGCGTCTGCGGGCCGCCGTGCCACGCCTGTTGGCCGTCGGGAGGCGACGGCGTTGGCGGTACGCGTTGGTGGGGGCGCTGGTCGCGGTGCTGGTCGCGGTGCTGCCTCCCGGGCGGGCGGCGCTCGCCGACGCGGTCACCGGGTTGCTGCGCTTCGCCGGGATCACCATCAGCACCTCGCCGGAGCCGGTACTGCCGACCGCTTCCCCGTCCCCGCTGCCCGCGCAGCACCCGGCCGAGTTGATGCAGGCCCAGCAGGCGGTGGCTTTCCCGATCCGGCTGCCCGCGGCCCTGGGACCACCCGAGCGGGTGCTGGTCGCCGACCCCGACGGCGGCGGTGGGCACCGGGTGGTGACCCTGCTCTGGCGGGGTGGTGCGGTGCGGCTGGACGCCTTCGACGGGCACCTCGATCCGGTCTTCTTCAAGCAGGCCGGTGGAGCGGGAGCGGAGTGGACGGTCGTCGACGGGCGGCAGGCGGTATGGATCGGCGCTCCGCACCCGGTGTCGTACGTGGACCGCTCCGGCGTGGTGCGCGAAGAAGGCGCCCGACTGGCGGCGGAGACGTTGATCTGGGAGCGGGACGGCGTCACCTACCGCCTCGAAGGCGCGTTCACCCTCACCGAGGCGGTCGAGGTCGCACAGTCCCTGACGTGACGAACGACCTGGCGTTCAACCCTGACCGAGCTAGGTACCGGTCCCCCACGATGCCGAGTTCCGCCCGCAGGGCGATCTGCTCGACCGACTCCCCCGCCGGGGCGGGTGCCGGGCCATCGGAGTGGCGGGCCACCCCACGTTTCACCCCGTCGGGCGGGGGCTGGCGTGGCAGGGCCGGCGCCGTTGGGTTAGACAGATAGCCGTACCGGAACCCCTCGGACGGTGGGAGCGCATGTCACCATCCCTGCTGATCTGGTCGGTCGGTGGCGTACTGCTGCTGACCGCCGGGATCGCCACCACCCTGCTGCCCCGCCTACGCGATCGCACCCGAGCCACCCGGGTGGCCTGGTCTAGGGCGCGGGCGGCCATCGACAGCGCCACGGTCAGCCGGGACGCTGCGGCCGTACGGCTGCCGGAGGCCGACCGGCTGCTGGCCCGCGCCGAACTGCTCGCCGCGCAGCGCGGCGGTACGGCGGCGGCCGAGGCGGCCACGGAGCACGCCCGACAGGCCGACCGGCTGTGGCGGGGCCAGTCGTGACCGGCCGGATCCTGCGGAACCTGTACGTGCTGCGGTGGGTGCTGCTCGCCCTGGCGGTGATCATCCTGGTGGTCTTCGTGCTGGCCCAGCGGCAGAGCATCGAGGTCAGCTACGGCCAGTCACCCTCCTCACCGGTGCGCGTCGAGGAGGGCGCGGCCGGGGAGTTGGGTGAGGTCACCGTGCCCTCGACCCAGGAGATGACCACCCTGGTGGCCGCCGATGCGGTGGTGCGGCTGCCCGGTGCGGTGGCCCGCTGGAACGAGCAGCGGGTACGCGAGGCGATCGGGGACGCCGACATCCGGATCCTGGTCGCACCGCCCGGCCTGGACGAGGCCGCCCGCGAGCGGGTACGCGAGGTCGACAACGCCGCCGTACGGGTGATCGGCACCCAGGTCAGCGGCGGCGGCCTGGTTGCCACCCCGGACACCCTGGCCGGATGGCGGGCCCGGTTCGCCACCATGGATGTGACCGACCCGCTGATCGCCCTCATCGCCAGGCTGCGGGAGGTGCCGGCCCCGCCGGAGGTCGACGACCTGCGATGGCGGGACCCCTCCGAACGGGAGGTGGCCGCCGTCCTGGCCGACCTGCGCGCCCGAGGGCTGCACCTCGGCCGGGGCGCCACCCTGGAGGGGGTACCGGAGCAGGCCGTGCGGGCCGCCTTCCCGGACGGGGCCTGGTTCGTCGCCCTGCCCGCCCAGCCGTACGGGAAGCCGTTGCCGGCGTACGGTCCGGCGTTGACCCGGCTCGTCCCGGACCAGCCGATCGTGGTGCTGTACGGCGGGTGGATCGAGTACCACGGTCCGGCCGCGGCCGAGTTCGCGGACCTGGCCGCGGGCAGCTTCTACGCCCAGTTCGGTGATCGACTCAGCCGGTACGACTATCCGCAGCTCAACGTGCTCGGCGTCTACCTGGGCAAGGTGACCGACGTTCGGTACGCCGGTCTGTTCGACCGGCCGTTGCCGTACCGGCCGGTGGACCCGTTGCGGGTGGCCCTGCCGGCCCTGCCCTGGATCTTCACCCTCTGCGTGGCCGGGTTCCTGGTGTTGTCGGCCCGTTCGCTGCGCCGCTCGGGGGTGCTGGGGAGCCCGCCTCGGGCCCGCCACGGCGCCGACGCGGCTCGGCTGGCCGGGCTGACCTCCCTGGCCGTCGAGGTGTCGCTGCTGACCGACGCCCGCAGCGATCCGGCGCTGACCCGGGGCATCGGCAAGCTTCAGGCCGCCCGTCAGGCCCTGGACGAGGGCCTGCCCGCCCGCCACGTGTGGGAGTTGCTCGACGAGGCGACGACCGAACTGGACGAGGCCGCCCGGGTGGTGGGCATCGCCAGCTACCGACCGGCCAACTACCTCCAGGGACGGTTGTCGTGACCCCCATGCTCCGCCGAGGTGTCCGCACCCTGTTCGGCAGCACCTTCGGGATTGCCTCGCTGGCCGCTCTGGTGCTGGCCGGGTGGGCGTTGTGGTCCGGTGGGATCTTCGACGGTCGGATCGCCCGGGAGGTCCGCGCCTCCTCGGTGTATGTCGCGCCGGGGGTCGACCTGGACGAGCCCGCCGCGGAGCGGATCATCGGTAACCGCCGGTTGGTCGTGCTGCTGATGGCCCCCGGCGACGATCTGCGGGAGGCCTGCGCCGAGACCGAGGGGGCCGCCTCCGGCACCCTGGTGCTGGCGATCAGCCGGGCCGAGCAGGACTGGGACACCTACGGATGTTCCCGCTTCCCGCAGCGGGACAGCCGGGACTTCGGTCGCGCGGTGGTGATGGAGATGACGATCAGCCGGGGGGTCGACCTCTTCGTCGACCAGCCGCTGGAAGCCTTGAAGGTGGTCACCCTCAACTACGACCTGCTGGTACGGGCCGGCACGGTGCCCGACGGCGCCCGGGTCATCAGCCCCTCGTTGCCGCGCTATCTGCTGGCCGGGGCGACGCTCGGGGGTGTCCTGGCCGGGGCGGCGATCCTCTGGCTGTTCGGGCGCCGGGCCGGTCGACTGGCCGAGGCCCGGCAGGCGCGGCGTGCCGAGTACGCCGACGGGCGGGCCGCCCTGAGCACGGCCATGGCCGAGTTGGCCCAGCAGATCGTCGACCTGGAGCAGCGACTCGGGGGCCGCCGGATCCAGACCCAACCGGAGTATCTGCGGCTGGCCGGTGACTACACCCGGCTGCTGGACGAGGTCACGGCGGTGCGGGGGGCCGACGAGGACGCCGTACGCCGACTGCGCGAGCAGGTAGAGGCGCTCAGCCGGCAGGCCGCCGGGCTCACCGAGGCACGGCAGGCTCATGGCAGGAAGCTCGTGACACCGGACGGCAAACCCGACACCGATTCGTAACATCCACAGCCTTATATGTTCGCCGAGCTGTCGCACAACGCCGACGTGCTGAGCATCGAACGCGACATCATCCAGTACGACGTGCTCGACGCCACCCAGAGCAACCCGCCCTCCTGGGGGCTGGACCGCATCGACCAGACCAACCTGCCGCTGTCGCGCAGCTACACCTACACCTCCACCGGCAGTGGGGTGCCTACAGTTCCACCCTGGCCACCGCGCTGACCAACATGATGAACAGTGGGGCCTTCCTCGCCGCCTCGGCCGGCAACACCGGCGGCAACTCGTGTGACCGGCTGCCGCGCAACCTCACCGCCGCCCTGGTGGTCGCCGCCAGCACCAACACCGACGCCCGGGCCAGCTACTCCTCCACCGGCTCGTGTGTCGACCTCTACGCTCCCGGCTCGGCGATCGTCTCGACATACCCCACCTCCACCACCTCGAGCCTGAACGGCACCTCGATGGCCACCCCGCACGCGGCCGGGGTGGCCGCCCTCTACAAGGCCACCTACGGCGACGCCAGCCAGGCCACCGTGCACAACTGGATCGTCAACAACGCCACCACCGGGGTGGTCGGCGGCAGCCTCTCCGGCACCCCGAACCGCCTGCTCAACAAGCGCAACCTGTAGGCACCCGGCAGCGGCGACCCGTTCGGTCCACCTGGCCGGTCCAGCCAGCCCTGTCGCGACCCTGTCGAGCTGACCCGTCTGCGCTCTCACCCGAGACGCCACGGGGTTGGCCGGTCACCACGATCCGCCCACGCCATCAGCTCGACAGGGCCGCAGGCAGTTCTTGGTATGCAAGCGCCCTCGGAGGGGCGGTTTCGTACCAAGATTCATTTAAGGGGTCCGATAGAGTCCGGGGAATGGGGGGTGTGGGGACGGCGGAGGTGTTTCGGGGGGCGCGTGGGTTCGACAGTTCGCCGCTGTACCGGCATCTGCTCGGTGTGGTGGCGGACGATCCGGCGTTGGTCGAGTTGGCGGCGGGTGCCAGGCCGGGGCAGCAGCCGACCTTTGCCCTGTTCGGGGCCGTGCACCAGTTGCTGCTGGGCGGCGTGACCGATCCGCTCGCCGCGTACTACCCGTCGGTCGTCGGGGCGCGGGCCCGGGCGGTCGACGCGGACACCGGGCGGGTCTTCACCCGGTTCTGCCTGGCGCACGCCGACCGGATCTCGGCGATTTTGGCCACCCGGCTGGTGCAGACCAACCAGGTGCAACGGTCCCTGGTGACCCGGCTGGGGTTGGCGCTGCTGCGCGCGGTCACGCGGGCGCCGGTCTGCGTCGTCGAGGTGGGGTGCAGTGCGGGTCTGAACCTGCGCGCCGACCGGTACGCCTTCAGCGTGGGCGGCAGCACCATCGGTGATCCCACCTCGGGCGTGCACATCCGTGTCGACGTGCCGGACGCTCGGCTACTGCCCGACCTCGCCCGACTGCCGGTCGTCGCCGATGTCGTGGGGGTCGATCTCGATCCGCCCGATCTCACCGACGCCGGGGACCGGGCCTGGCTACGCGCGCTGGTGTGGCCGGAGAACGCGCCTCAGGCGGCGCTGCTGGCCCAGGCGATGCGGGTGGTGGCCGACGATCCGCCGCGGGTGCTACGCGGTGACGTCGCCGAGATCGGTGCCGAGGTAGCGGCCAGCCTTCCGGCCGGGCTGCCGCGTCTGGTGGTGCACACCGCGACCCGGATCCATGTGCCCGTCGACCGCCGTCCGGCCTTCGACGCGGGGGTGGCCGCCTTCGCTGCGGGCGGGCCGATGCTGCATCTCGCGCTGGAGGACGATCAGCGCATCGCGCCCTCCGGTCGGGCCGGCATCGGGCTGACCGCCACCGACGCCGCCGGTAGCCGGACCATCGCCGTCGCCGACGGCCACCTGGCCTGGTTGGAGCCGCTACCCGAGCTGGGCACGCCGATCATTCTCGGAGCAGAGGACCGGAAAGGGTGACGCCCAGGGCGGCCCGGGGGACGGGCCGACCTGGGCGTCGGGGATGGATCAGGCCAGGTCGAAGCGGTCCAGCTCCATCACCTTGGCCCAGGCGGCGACGAAGTCGTGCACGAACTTCTCCCGGGCGTCGTCGCTGGCGTACACCTCGGCCAGCGCACGCAGCTCGGAGTTCGAGCCGAAGACCAGGTCGGCGCGGGTGCCGGTCCAGCGGACCTCACCGGTGGCGAGGTCGCGGCCCTCGAAGGTGTTCGCGTCCTCGGAGGTCGACTTCCACGCCGTGCCCAGGTCGAGCAGGTTGACGAAGAAGTCGTTGGTCAGCAGCCCCGGGGTGGCGGTGAAGACACCCAGCTTCGACTGCTGGTAGTTGGCACCGAGGACCCGCAGGCCACCGACCAGCACGGTCATCTCGGGCGCGCTGAGGTTCAGCAGGTTGGCCTTGTCGATCAGCAGGAACTCGGCCGGCAGGCGGTTGCCCTTGCCGAGGTAGTTGCGGAACCCGTCGGCGGTGGGCTCCATCGCCGCGAAGGACTCCACATCGGTCTGCTCCTGGGTGGCGTCCGCACGCCCGGCGGTGAACGGCACCTCGACCTCGACCCCGGCCTCGCGGGCGGCCTTCTCGACGGCGGCGGAGCCGGCGAGCACGATCAGGTCGGCCAACGAGATCTGCTTGCCACCGGTCTGGGCGGCGTTGAAGGAGGCCTGGATGCCCTCCAGGGTGCGCAGCACCTGGGCCAGCTCGTCGGGGTTGTTGACCTCCCAGCCGTTCTGCGGCTCGAGGCGGATCCGGGCACCGTTGGCGCCACCCCGCTTGTCGCTGCCCCGGAAGGTCGAGGCCGACGCCCAGGCGGTGGAGACCAGCTGGGCCACGGAGAGCCCGGAGTCGAGGATCTGGCGCTTGAGGGCGGCGATGTCCTCGGCGTCGACCAGCTCGTGGGTCACCGCCGGGATCGGGTCCTGCCAGATCAGGGTCTCGCTGGGAACCTCCGGGCCGAGGTAGCGCTGGATCGGGCCCATGTCCCGGTGGGTCAGCTTGAACCAGGCCCGGGCGAAGGCGTCCGCGAACTCCTGCGGGTTGGCCAGGAACCGCCGCGAGATCTGCTCGTAGATCGGGTCGACCCGCAGGGACAGGTCGGTGGTGAGCATGGTCGGGGCGTGGCTGCGGGTCGGGTCGTGGGCGTCCGGGACGGTGCCGGCGCCGGCGCCGTCCTTCGGCTTCCACTGGATCGCTCCGGCGGGGCTGCGGGTCTGCTCCCACTCGTAGCCGAAGAGGATCTCGAAGAAGCTGTTGTCCCAGGCGATCGGGGTGTTCGTCCAGGCGCCTTCGAGGCCGCTGGTGATGGTGTCACCGGCGTTGCCGGTGCCGAAGGTGTTCCGCCAGCCCAGGCCCTGCTCCTCCAGGGAGGCGCCCTCGGGCTCGGGGCCGACGTACTTGTTCGGGTCGGCCGCGCCGTGGGTCTTGCCGAAGGTGTGCCCACCGGCGATCAGGGCGACGGTCTCCTCGTCGTTCATCGCCATCCGGCGGAAGGTCTCCCGGATGTCCCGGGCCGCAGCGAGGGGGTCACCGCTGCCGTGCGGGCCCTCCGGGTTGACGTAGATCAGACCCATCTGCACCGCCGCCAGGGGGTTCTCCAGCTCCCGCTCACCGGTGTAGCGCTCGTCGCCGAGCCAGGTGGACTCCGGGCCCCAGTAGACGTCCTCGTCGGGCTCCCACACGTCGGCCCGACCACCGGCGAAGCCGAAGGTCTCGAAGCCCATCGTCTCCAGGGCCACGTTGCCGGCGAGGATCATCAGGTCGGCCCAGGAGAGGTTCTTGCCGTACTTCTTCTTGACCGGCCAGAGCAGGCGGCGGGCCTTGTCCAGGTTGGCGTTGTCCGGCCAGCTGTTCAGCGGGGCGAAGCGCTGCTGACCGGCGCCGGCGCCACCACGGCCGTCACTGATGCGGTAGGTGCCCGCGCTGTGCCACGCCATCCGGATGATGAACGGGCCGTAGTGGCCGTAGTCGGCCGGCCACCAGTCCTGCGAGGTGGTCAGCACCTCGGCGATGTCCCGCTTGACGGCGGGCAGGTCCAGGCTCTTGAACGCCTCGGCGTAGTCGAAGTCCACACCGAGGGGGTTGGCCACCGCGGGGTTCTTCGCGAGGATCTTCAGGTTGAGCCGGTTCGGCCACCACTCGCGGTTCCCCCCGCCCTGGGTGGGGTGCGGAGCGCGCGCGGACGTGACCGGGCAGCGACCCTCGCTCTCCTCCGATTGCATGTCTCCTACGACTGCGTCGTGCTTCTCAGCCACGGGGATCCTTCCAGGATTGCGGGAACGGGTGGTTCAGGAAATCTGGGCGGTCGAACAGTCCGGGCACCGGCCCCAGTAGATGACCTCGGCCTCGTCGATCTCGAAGTGGTTGTCGTCGGAGGCGGTGAGGCAGGGCGCCGCACCGACGGCGCAGTCCACATCGACGATCAGGCCGCAGGACCGGCACACCGCGTGGTGGTGGTTGTCACCGACCCGCGACTCGTACCGGGCCACCGAACCGGGTGGTTCGATGCGTCGTACCAGGGCCGCCCCGGTCAGCGCCCGGAGCACGTCGTAGACGGCCTGGTGGGAGACGCCGGGCAGGTCCTGCCGGACCGCTTTGATGATCGACTCGGTGTCGGCGTGCGGCTGCGCGTACACCGCCTTCAGCACCGCCACCCGGGGACGGGTCACGCGCAGCGCCGCGTCACGCAGCAGCTGTTCGAGATCCTCGGGCGTCGGCATGCCGTGCAGTCTTGCCGCTTTTCTGGAATGAGTCAAGAAGAAGTCTCGGGCATTCGGCGATAAAAGGCCGTTCCCGGGCAGAATCGAGCGTCGATTCGGTCACTCCGAACACCCGGTTCAGCGGGTGTCCCGGGGAAATCCCGGTCGGTCGGGACGGAATGACACATGTGGGCCGGGTCGGTCGGGCGACAGGGTCGGTGCCGAAGAGGTTCACCGACCGAGGAGGCGACCACCCATGTATCCCGCCACGACACCGACCGGCCCGACCGGGAGGCCACCGCAGGCCGTACGCCCGAGACGGGCCTGGGCCCTCTCCGGCGCGGTCGGCGGCCTGGTCGGCCTGGTCGGCATCTTCACCACGGCCACCCTCACCGAACCCGCCGAGCAGTTCCGGGGCGACAACGCCGAGTACGTCGCCACCCTGACCGAGCGCACCGGGCATGTCTGGGCACACCAGGTGGTGACCGTGGTGGCCATCGTCTGCCTGGCCGTCTTCGCCGCCGGTCTGCGGCGATACCTGGCGGCCCAGGAACCGGCCGACAGTCTGGTGCCGACCCTGGCCGCGACCGGGGTCGGGCTGGTGCTGGTCGGGCTGCTGGTCGGCGGCGGCATCTCGACGGAGTTGTTCTTCGCCCTGGGCGCGGCCGAACAGTACGACCCGGACGTGATCGCCCCGCAGTTGACCATCGTCGCCACCATGACCTGGCTGTGGGGCGGCATCGGGCTGAGCGCCGGTGCGGTGGCGGTCGGTGGGCTGCGGCATGGTTCGGTGAGCCGCTGGTTCGCGGTCTTCAGCGCGGTGATCGCCGTACTGATCGCGGCCACCCAACTGGCCCCGGTGCAGTACATCGCGCTGGTGCCAGCCGGAATCTGGACGATCGTGGCCGGACTGGTCCTGGCGGTCGGTCAGGGTAGCCGGCCCGCCCGGAACTGACCGTGCCGCCTGCGGAGCCGCACCGATCGGCTCGGCATCAGGTACGAGGTGCCGGGCCGGTCGTCCGATCCACCGCAACGGATGCAGCCATTAGTGTCAGCGAGGCCATGACCAGCCACCGTACGGCCGACACCCCCGCCGAGGTGTCGACGGACCGCCGACTCGGCTGGGTACGCCGGGCGGCCTGGCCGGTGTGTGTCACCACCCTGCTGCTGTGCGCCTGCGCGGTGGCCCTGGCCGTGCTCAACCGGGCCACGGTCAACGATGTCACCCATCTGTTCCTGGTGGTGGCCAGTGCGGTGGTCGGGGCGACGATCGCCGCAGCGCGCCCGGGGCACCCGATCGGCGTACTGGCCCTGACCAGCGCCTTCTGCTTCGCCCTGCAGGAGGCCTGCGGCCAGTACGCGGCACACGGCCTGGTCGTGGAGCCCGGCTCCCTGCCCATGGCCGCCGCCCTGGCCTGGCCGCAGAACTGGCTGTGGGTGCCCGGCAACGCGGCGTTGGCCCTGATCCCGGTCTTCTTCCCGGACGGTCGGCCGCCCTCGCCCAGGTGGCGGCCGGCGATCTGGGCGGTGCTGGTCACCGGGGCGGCGGCGATGGTCACCGGGGCCCTGCGGCCCGGGGCCAACGAACAGGTGGCACCGGTCGGCGCGGTCAACCCCCTGGGGGTTCCGGGTTGGCAGCCGGTGGCCGATCTGACCGCCGGGGTGGCCACCCTGACCAGCGCCCTGGTCTTCCTGGCGGCCGGCGCCACCCTGACCTGGCAGGCCCGCCGGGCCCACGGGGTACGCCGCCAGCAGGTCAAGTGGCTCGGGTACGCGGTGGCCCTGGCGGTCGCGGTGGTGGCCGCCCGGCTGGTGGCCGGGTTGACCGACGGGCGACCCGGGCCCTTCCCGTACGGCAACGTGTTCTGGGACCTGGCCGGTGGGATCAGTGGTGCCCTGATCCCGATCGCGATCGGCATCGCCATCCGGCGGCACCGACTGTTCGACATCGATCTGCTGATCAGCCGGACTGCGGTGTTCGTCGCCCTGTCGACCGTCGTGGGGGGCACCTATGTGCTGGTCGTCGGGCTACTCGGGGCCGGTTTCGGCACCTCGGCCAGCCTGCCGGTCTCCTTCGTCGGGGCGGCGGTGGCCGCCCTGCTGGTAGCCCCGGTGCGGCACTGGCTGCAACGGCGGGTGAACCTGCTGGTGTACGGCGAACGGGACGACCCGTACGCCGTCCTGGCCCGGCTGGGGCAGCGGCTGGAGCAGACCCAGGACGCCGCCGCCGTACTGGCCACCAGCACCGCCACCGTCCGCGAGGCGCTGCAACTGTCGTACGTGGAAATCGCCACCGTGGACGGGTGGTCGTACCGGCTGGGGGCGCCCCCCGCCGAGCCGGTGCGGCTGCCGTTGTCCGCCGGTACGCCGGTGGGACACCTGCTGCTCGGTCCCCGGGCCGGGGAGAGCACCCTGGGCGCCCGGGAACTGCGGCTGCTGCGGGATCTGGCCCGGCACATCGGGGTGGCCGTGCAGGCGGTCCGGGCTCTCGACCGGGCCCAGTCCCTCGCCGCCGACCTGCAACGGTCCCGGGAACAGTTGGTGCTGGCCCGGGAGGAGGAACGTCGGCGGTTGCGGCGGGACCTGCACGACGGCCTGGGGCCTACCCTGGCCGGGTTGACCATGCGCGCGGAGGCGGCTCAGGAACTCGGGCCGGGTGCCCCGGCGCAGCGGCTGCTGGAGGAGATCGTGGTCGACGCCCGTACCGCGGTGGCCGAGGTACGACGGCTGGTCCACGGTCTGCGCCCTCCCGCCCTGGACACCATGGACCTGGCGGCGGCGCTGCGGTCGCACATCGCCACCGGCCCCTCCGACGGGCCGCAGGTGCTCCTGGAGGTCCCGGCGGCCCTGCCTGCGCTGTCGGCCGCCGCCGAGGTGGCGGCGTACCTGATCGCGGTGGAGGCGTTGAACAACGCCCGCCGGCACGCCCGGGCCGACCGGGTGGAGCTGCGGCTGTGGGTGGAGGCGGACCTGCTGCACCTTCAGGTACGCGACGACGGATGTGGCCGCCAGCCGGGCCGACCGGACGGCGTCGGTATGCACTCCATGCGGGAACGGGCCGAGGAACTCGGCGGTTCCTGTGTGGTCACCTCCACCCCGGGTGGTGGTACCGAGGTCACCGCTACCCTGCTCACCGGCACGAAGGGGACCGATGGATCAGATCCGGGTACTGCTGGTCGATGATCACGCGCCGTTCCGGACGGGGCTGCGGGCGTTGCTGGCCACCAGCGGCGACATCGAGGTGTGTGGTGAGGCCGCCAGCGGCGAGGAGGCGCTGGCCGTGTTGGCTCGCCTCCAGCCCGACGTGGTGCTGCTGGATCTGACCATGCCCGGCATCGGCGGCATCGCCACCACGCAACGGCTGGTGCGGATGAGTCCGCACGCCCGGGTGTTGATCCTGTCCATGGCCGACGACGACGATTCGGTCTTCGCCGCCCTGCGGGCGGGGGCCCGGGGTTACGTCCTCAAGGGGGCCCGCCGTCAGGAGATCATCCGTTCGGTGCGGGTGGTGGCCGACGGTGAGGCGATCTTCGGTCCGGCGATCGCCACCCGGCTGATGGGGTACTTCGCCGGGCTGGCCCGCAACGAGCCGGCCTTCCCGGAACTCACCACCCGGGAGCGGGAGATCCTCACCCTGATCGCCGAGCACCTGACCAATCCGCAGATCGCCACCCGGCTGGGGCTGAGCACCAAGACCGTGCGCAACCACGTCTCCAACATCTTCGCCAAGCTTCAGGTCGTCGACCGGGCGCAGGCGATCAGTGTGGCCCGGGAACGCCGGCTGTGAGCGTGGGCCGGCCTACCCGGGCAGGCCGGCCAGCCAGTGCTCCAAGGCCTGCGGGGTGTCGAACAACAGCACCGGGGGCCCGGCCGGGTCCTGCTGCCAGGCCCGCATCCGGCGTCGTTCCCGGCTGTACCCGGTGAGGTGCCAGCGCAGCACGGAGTCCCAGCCCAGCACGCTGCCCAGCGACTCCCGGTTGCCGTTGCAGATCACCTCCCCGGTGGAGAGTCGGCGCAGGGTGCGCCGCAGCAGCCAGCGGAAGGACAGTCCACGCGGATAGTCCAGACCGATCACCAGGTCGGCGCGGGACAGGGGTACGTCCCGCCAGCCGTGGTAGGCCCCGTCGAGGATCCACCGTTCGCGCCGGCAGATCGCCTCGATCCGGCTGCGCTGCACGGCGACCGGCACCTCCACCCAGCCCGGCTCCCAGAGCAGGTCGTCGACCGGGTGCCAGGGCAACCCCAGCCGTTCGGCCAGCCGGTGAGCCAGGGTGGACTTGCCGGAGCCGTGGACCCCGTAGACCAGGATGCGCGCGGGCGGGTTCATCGCGGTGCAGCCTAGTGCAGCGTGCCACGGGCGGCCGGGTCAGCGCCCGACCGCCCCGGACGCCGGGTCAGCGCTTGCTGGCCAGGTCGCCGCAGTCGGTCTCGTCCGGCAGCAGCGGCCGCAGGTGGACCGTCCACTGCTTGCCCTCGGAGACCCAGGGGGTGGCCGTGTTGGCGCTGGCGGCGGCGGCCAGCACCTGCTTGGCCTGATCGCCGGTGGCGGTGACGCAGCTCAGGCCCAGGTCCTTGCTCAGCTCGGCGCCGGGCAGCGCCGGGCCCGGCCAGGCCGCCTCGGGCTGGTCGCCGACCTCGGAGTTGGTCACGTAGTCCTCGGCGACGGCGGCGACGGCGGTCGGCGCGTACGCCTGGGTGTCCGTGGTCGCCTTGCCCAGCGGGCCGGTTTCCGTGGTCAGGGACTCGGCGAAGGCCCGTAGCTTGTCCCGGGCGGCCTGCTGCTCGGCGGTCACCCCCTGGCCGGGGTCGGCGCCGGGGTCGGCGCCCATGTCCAACGCCTGCACCTCCAACTGCTCGGTGCTGGTCCCGTCGAAGATGGTGAACCGGGTCGCGGGGACGTCGGCGACCGGCGGGCTGCCCAGGTCGCTGACCTTACCCACCCCGGCCTCCCGGGCCGCCTTGATCAGGTTCTCCAGCTCATCGGTGCTGATTGTGCCGACCTGGAGGTTGGGCAGGGCCGGACCGGGATAGACCAGGTTGACCGGCCCCTGGGTGATCACCCGTCCGTCGCCGTAGACGCTGATCGCGGGCAGTCGGGTGGCCAGCATGGCCGGGGTGGTGAACCCGCCGACGTGGTCCATCCGGAACACCACGGCGTCGGCGGAGTAGGACTTCTCGGGAGCGCCGGAGTCCCCGGCACCGTCGGCGGCCTGCTGCCCGCAGGCCGCCGACGCCAGCAACAGCAGGGGAACGACGGCCAGTCGCCCGTAGCGTGTGGTTGTCATGCCGATCTGACGTAGCCGCGCCCGGATCGGTTTCGTCGATCCCGCACCGGATGTGGGGGCCGCCCGCACCGCGCGGCCCCCACGATCGGCTTCCTACTCGAACAGGGACAGGGTCAGGGTCGAGGTGTACGCACCCGCGGCGACATCCGCCGGAGTACGCAGGAACAGATCCGCGTCGACGGTGTACTCGCCAGGGGTCACCGCACCCGAATCGAAGGTCGAGACCAGCAGCTCCTGGTCCACCAGACCCACGTTGTTACCCGGCTGAGTCGGCTCGTCCACGACGGTGACGACCTCTTCACCGGCGCTGACCAGACCGGTGTCCCCACCCTCGATCAGCTTCGGCTTCCAACCCAGGTGCCCGGCACCGATCGGGGCCTGGTCGGCGTCACCGACGAAATCGGTAGCGCTGCCCAGCACCGCCCACGCGGCACCGGCCGGCACCTCGTCGGCCGTACGGGTGTCCGTGACCGTCACCGTCGGCAGGTTGCCGGTGAACTGGCGGACCAGCAGGGTCGACCCGTCCTCGGACAACGCCACCGAGTCGGCGGCGACCGACATGGCGAGGACACCCGGCTGCCGGATCTCCTCGATCTCGACGGTCACCTCCACCCCGGTCTCGTCACCCGGCTCGGCGTGGGCCGGCCCGGCCAGCGCCACCGCGCCGACCAGCAGGGTGCCGGCGGCACCGGCGGCCAGCAGCCGCCCGCGTTTGCCTGTGTCCATTCAATGCTCCGTTTCTGCCCGAGGGTCGGTCAGGCGCCGCAGGTGGCGCCCGAGTGCGGGACGGTGTGGGTGGTGGTCACGGTCCGGCCCTCGATCGAGCCGGTGACCCGGACCGTCACCGATCCGGCCGTGAGGGTAGCGGTGCGGGTGTTGAACTGCTGGTACGCGTTGGCCCCGGCGGCCACCCCGGAGACCGTGCGCTTGCCGTGGGCGGTCTCCAACTCGATGTCGACCGGCCCGTCGTGGTCGTTGCGGGCCTGCACCGCCAGGTACACGTTCGCGCCGATGCACCGGGTCTGCGCGGTGGCGGTCACCGGCAGCTGGTCGGTGGCGGCGGTGAACTGCCAGGTGTCGAGTTCGAACAGGTCGGCCCCGGCGGCACCGCTGAAGGTGAAGTAGAGGTCGTGCACCCCGGAGACCCCCTCCAGGGAGGCGGTCAGCTCCGTCCACTCGCCGAGGGTCCCCTCCACCGGGATGGTCGCCACGACCGGCCCGGCTACCTCGTCGAGGCGCACCTGGATCTGGCCACCGGCTGCCAGCGGGCGCACCCTGGCGGTCACGCTGCCAGCGCCGGAGCCGAAGTTCACCGAGGACAGGGCCGTCCAGTCCCCGTTGTCGATGTCGCGGACCACCAGGTTCGGGGCGGAGCCACCGAACTCGGCGGAGCCGCCGTCGACCTTGGCGGTGGCGATGCCCTTGCTCCAGCCGAAGGTCTCCGCCTCGAACACCCGGTACGGGTCGAAGTCCCGGACCTGCTCGACCCCGGCGTAGGTGCCGACCACCTGCTGGATGGTGCCGTCGGGGTTGAAGGCCAGTTCCTGGATGTGCGGGCTGCGGTAGCCCTGGGTGGTGTTGCCGTTGATCCGCTTGTTCAGGGTCGGGGCGTGGTACGTGAAGTAGTACTTGCCCTCGTACTCGAAGACCGACTGGTGGTTGTTGCCGCCGGTGCCGGTGCCGAAGAACTGCGACTGGTTGGGGAACAGCACCCCGGCGTAGGTCTCCTTGGGCCAGGACATCGGGTCGTCGGAGATCATGTAGCCGATCTGGCCGCCGCCGGGGTAGCCGGGCAGCGGGGTCTGGTTGCCCCCGAAGTCGCTGCCGCCGAAGTGCGAGGAGTACGACAGGTAGTACTTGCCGTCGCGCTTGAACACCTGGGCGGCCTCGAAGGCCACCGGGGCGTCCACCACAGCCGCGGTGCCCTCGGTCGACACCATGTCGTCACCCAGCTTGATCGCGCGCAGGTTCTTCGGATTGTTGAACCGCTCGGCCGCCGGCATGCTGGTCGAGGCGGGACCCCCACCGAAATAGAGGTACGGCTCGCCGTCGGTGTCGACGAAGGGCGCCGGGTCGAACTTCCAGGCGACCGCCTCGGCACCGGGGGTACGACCGTCGATCAGGGTGCTGGTGCGCTCACTGGTCCACGGGCCGACCGGCGAGGCACCCGTGATCACGTTGCTGGAGCCGCCACCGTTGGCGTAGTAGAGGAAGAACTTCTCCTGGCCGTCGACGACCTTCTTGGCCATGCCGGGCGCCCACGAGTTGTTGGTGAACGGCGCGACACCGTTGGGGCCGGCGACCGGGACCTCACCGTGGTCGGTCCAGTTGACCATGTCCGTCGTGGAGATCACGGTGATCTGGTTGATGTCGCCGTAGTTGATGCCCGGGGAGACCCCGGTGGTGGGGTTCGGGGCGTACCCCTGGGTGTCGTTGGTCATGTACATGTACACCCGGCCGTCGTGGACGAAGCCGTACCCGTCGGCACCGAACTTGTGCCCGATCAAGGGGTTGTGTTCGCCGGGCAGCTTGCCCACCACCTCGATGGTCTTCGAGGCGGGCGGGGGCGGCGGGGCGCCGACCACGGAGACCTCGTCGAGGGTGAAGTCCATCAGGTGCAGGTTGGGGTCACTTGCCGGGTCGCTGGTCCAGGGGGTCTCGAAGAACAGCCGTGCGGTGGACACCCCCTGCCCGGCCGGGATGGTGAACTGCCCGTTGAAGTGGGCCCACTGACCCCGGGTGGCGGTCACGCTGACCAGGTTGGTGTAGGTGCCGCCGCCGTAGTGCATGGTGGCGAAGAACTGCTTCGTCGCCGGGGACTGCGGGTTGTCGTACTTGATCCGGGCGCTCAGCGCGTAGGTCTGCCCGGCCTGCACCTTGCCGGAGAGGTCCTGCATCGGGCCGGAGCCGGTGGTGGCCCGGTCGGTGACGTGCACCGCGCTCGATCCGGAGTAGGCGTCGCTGGTGGGGGTCAGGGTCGCGGCGTCGGTGGCGTTGCCGTTGTTGACGAACCAGCCGGTCAGCCCCTGCTCGAAGCCGCCGTTGACGATGAGGTCGGCCTCGGCGGCCTGGACCGGTGCCGCGGACACGAAACCGGCCAGCAGCAGGCCGGCCGCCGCGACCGCGGCGACCCGGCGACGGGCCACCCTTCGCAGATGGGGTGTCACAAATGCCCTCCTTCACGTGGGACGGGGGCCCCGGGGCCGGCGTGGGTCCGGCCCCGGGGCAGCTCAGGGGGTCAGCCGCCGCAGGTGGTGGCGGCGTGTTCCGCGGTGCGGACGGTGGTCACCGTCCGACCCTCGACCGTGCCGGTGACCCGGAAGGTCGCCGTACCGGCCGGTATGGCGGTCGCCCGGGTGGTGAACTGCTGGAAGGCGTTGGCGCCCGGGGCGACGGCCGGGAAGCTGCGCTGGCCGTACGCGGTCTCCACGACCACCTCGACCGGACCGTCGTGGTCGTTGCGGGCCTGCACCGCCAGGTACGCCTTGCCGGCGACGCACCGGGTCTGCGCACTGACGGTGACCGGCAGCTCGACGGAATCCCGCAGCACCCCCAGCCGGGCCAGGTGGTAGCTCAGGGCCCGCTCGGGCGCGTCGATCTGGTTCTGGGTGCCGAACTCACCGGCCCGGGCTGCGCTCGCGGCGGCCAGGGCGGCCCGCATCGCGGCCCAGGCCTCGGCCGGGTACTGCGCCTGGTCCAGGGTGCCGGCGTGGGCGATGGCCGCGTCCAGGGCGATGGTGTCCAGGGGCCGGCTCTGGGCGGTGAGGGTGTCGCTGAGCAGGAAGTGGTCGAAGTCGACCTGCCCGCCGGTCTGCTGGGTGGCGTAGTTGAACAGGCCGACCCGGTGACCCATGAAGTGGGCGAGGCTGCCGTCCAGGACCTGCGGACCGACCCGGTTGCCCAACTGGGTCCAGGTCAGCCCGTCCAGGCTGTAGTGGAAGGTGGTCCAGAGCTGCCCGGTCGGCGCGGCGAAGTCCAGGTCGGCCTTGAGGTGCACCTCGGTGGCCTCACCGAGCGCGACCGTCGTGCCGGGCAGGAAGTTCTCCAGGGTCGACTGGTCCAGGTCGACCGCGAAGGGCTGACCCCGGTTGACCACCCCGAGGGTGTTCACCCCACCGGCCCGCTTGACGGCCACGTACGAGAAGCCCCGGTTGTAGGCGGCCAGCCCGGCGACGTCCCCGTCGCGCATCCGGGAGATGTCCATCTTCGTCTCGACGGACTGTCGGGGGCCGAAGGTCCGCTGGGACAGGGTGTTGCGGGCCTCCTCGAACCAGGCCAGCTCGGCCCGGTTGGACAGCTTGGTGTAGACGTAGTCGCCGGTCACCACCTTGCCGGTGGTCAGCCGCAGCCAGCCCTCCCGGTCGGTCAGCGACCAGTACCGGTTGTCCGGGGCGTGGTTCCACTCCCAGGCCATGTCCAGCCGCGACCCGTTGGGCCGGATCTCCGCCTCGGTGGGGTGTTCGATGCTGGAGCGCTGCCCGACGATCGACACCTCGTCGAGAAGGTACTCCACGCTGGAGGAGGCCGGCTGCGGGTTGGCCCAGGGGGTCTCCACGGCGAACTTGACGTTGCTCACGTTCGCCGAGGCCGGCAGGGTGTACTGGCCGGTGACGGTGGTCCACTGCCCGGCAGGCACGGTGCCGAAGGTCATCACCTGCACCCCGGAGCCCCAGTCGGCGACCAGGTTGAACCGTACGCTGCTCGGGCCCGAGGTGTACTTGATCTTCGCGGAGACGGTGTAGGTGACCCCGTGCTGCAGCTTGCCGGCGAGGTACTGATGGGGGCCGGAGCCGTTGAGGGTACGGTTGCCGACCTTCAGCGCCGCCGCGCCGGTCGCCGGGTCGGCGGTGTCCCGGGTCAGGGTCGCCCCGAACTGCGCGGCCCACGGCGACACCTCCTCGGACTCGAAGCCGGGGTTGGTCAGCAGTTCGACCCCGAGCAGGGACTCGTCGACGGCCGGCGGGGTGGGAATGGTCCACTGCTCGTCCAGGTACGCCTTGTGCGGCGCGTCGTTGGCGAAGTCGTCGGAGACCACGATGCTCTTCTGCCGCTCGAACAGCTCCTCCGCAGGGCTCAGTCGGATCGGCTTGTCGAACCCGCCCTCGACCGGCACCACACCGTTGTCGCCGAAGGTCGGCCAGCCGTCGGCCCAGGTGGCGGGGATCAGGGCCGGGATCCGGCCGATCGGAAAGGTGTCCCGGAAGAACATGCCGTACCAGTCGGTCGCGCCGCCGGTGCGGGCGATCGGCACCAGGCTGCCCTGGGCGAAGCCGTTGGAGTTGAGCACCCCGCGGGCCTGCCAGGTGTTCGTCCCACCCGGGGCGGTGTGCCGGCCGAGCAGTTCCGGTGAGCGGAGCATGACCACCTGGCGGCCCTGACCGGAGGGCCAGGTGATGATGACGGCGTAGTACTGGCCGTCGATGTAGTAGAACTGGGCGCCCTCGAACAGGCCGCCGATGAAGGGCTGACCGGCGTAGTCGTTGGCGCTGAACACGTTCGGGTAGTCGGCCACGATGGCGGTCAGCCCGGCGTTGAGGCGTACCGCGCTGATGGTGCCGTTGCCGTAGAAGATGTACGGCGTACCGTCGTGGTCGAAGAAGAGGGAGGGGTCGTGCAGGCCCCGGCCCAACGCCGTACGCTGCCAGGCCCCGTCCTCGATGTCGTCCGTGCGGTAGATGTACGCGCCACTCAGGTTGTTGGTGTTGAAGGCGACATAGAACATGCCCTCGTGGTAGCGCAGCGAGGAGGCCCACTGGCCCTGCCCGTACGAGTTCTGGCCGTTGCGCAGGGAGAACGAGTCGCCGATGCTGGCCCGGTCGAAGACGTAGTTGACGATCTCCCAGTTGACCAGGTCGTAGGACTTCATGATCGGCGCGCCCGGGCTCAGGTGCATGGTGGTGCTGATCATGTAGTAGATGTCCCGGCCCTCGTCGTTCTCAGCGGCCGGCACCCGTTCCACACTGATGTCCGGCACGTCGGAGCGCAGCAGGGGCACCGTGTAGGTGCCGTCGCCCCGGTCGGTCGAGGTGTACGACGAGCGGGGCGACCAGGGCTGGTCGGCGTGGGCGGCGGCACCGGGCACCAGGGCGGCGGCGCCGACCAGGGTGCCGACCGTGGCCACCCCCAGACCCTGCCGACCTGGCCGCATCCGGCGCAGCAGGCGAGTCATGGTGCGGACGATCGTCAGCAGCGGCGGGGTGCGGCGAGACGAGTCGGGGCAGGGGTCGGCGGCAGCGGCGACGGGCACGTGCATGGCGGGCTCCAGACGCGAGCGTGACGGGACCCCTATGGTGTTAGCGCTAACAACGATCGTCAAGACCCTGATCGACACTTCGGCGAAATCTACGAGCAACATCTCCCGGAAGGTCCGGTGTGAGCGCTCCCAGTGCTCAGCCCGCTCGCTGCCACAGTGGATCTGCTCAGCTCAGGTCCAGAGTGAACTCCGCGGTGTGCACCTTGCCGTCCACCTGGAAGTCGAAGAAGGCCCGGTACCGCCCGAGGCTCGGCACGGTCAGCCAGAAGGTGACCGCCCCGTCGACCACCTCCGGTTCCGGGTGCACGTGCACATAGCCCAGGTCCCCTTCCCGCAGCACGACCAGATGCCCGTACGCCCCGAGGTAGGGCTGCAACTCGGCGGGCCCGGCGGCACCGGCCACCCGGAGCACGATCGGTGCGCTCAGCCCGATGGTCGGCGCACCGTCCATCGACACCGTGTAGGGCCCGGCGGTGGCCTGGGGCGCCGGGGCGGGCAACTGTGCCGGTGAGTAGACCCCCGGCACCTGGTGGTCGACCCCGAGCACCAGCGGCAGCTGCCGGCCGTCAGCCGTGGTGACGGAGAAGTCGGCGTACAGGCGGTAGTCACCGGCCCGGGGCAACTCCAGGGGCACCCGCCAGACTCCGTCCTCGCCCATGCTGGGGTGCAGGTGCTGGTAGCCGCCGAGGTCCCGGCCGACCACGATGAGGTGCAGGGGCTTGTCGTGTACGACCGCGAAGTCGGTCACCGGCTGCCGGTTGCCGTCGACGATGCGGAACTGGTAGTCCACCCGCACCCCGGGGGGTTGGGACCGCTGCACCGGTTGCAGGGTGTAGCCGGCCGCGCTGACCCCCGCCCCGGCCACCTGGTCCTCCCCGGGGTGGGTGTGTGCCCCGGTGCCCGGGGGGTGCTGGTGCCCCTCGGCGGCCGATCCGGCCGGTACCCCTGGGTCCCCCGGCCGGGCCCCGGTGTTGCCGGGCTGCTCGCCGCCGCCGATCCGGCCCAGCCCGAAACCGGCCAACAGGGCGATCACCAACCCACCCACGAGCAGGGCCAGGCGGAGGTTGCTGGACCGGTCGGTGGGCACGGGTTCGTCGGCCAACGCCGACGATTCCGTCGGTGCCGCCGACTCGGCAGCCGCCGGAAGGCCGACGGTGACCGGGTCGCCGGACGGCCGGGGCCGGGTCGCCGCGACGACAGACGCACCCTTTCGGTCGGCCGCCCCGGCCTCGCCCGTGCTGCCCCGATCCGACCGGGTAGCGCTCCGATCCGACCCGGTAATGCCCCGATCCGACCCGGTAGCGCTCCGGTCCGACCCGGTACCGCCTCGCCCGGGTTTTGCGGTCGCCGGACCGGAGCGAGCGGTCGCGCCAGAACGAGGGGTCACCGCAGCGGAGCGAGCGGTCGCACCGGAGCGGGCGGTGGTCTTCTTCTTTCCCTTGGGGCGGGAGCCGGTGGCGGGGCGGCGACCCGGGGCGGTACGGCTCGGGCGGTGGAGCAACCCGGCGGCCAGGGTGGGGCGGCGCCAGAGGAGCAGGCCGATCAGGGCGACGGCGACCGCCACCGCCACCGCCGTCCAGGCCCCGGCCCTCAGGCCGCCCTCGGCGGGTGGCGTCGGGGCGGCGGCCGGGGGTGCCGAGGCCGGTGGGACGGCGGAGGCGGGTGCGGGCTCGGCGTCGTGCCCGTGCTGGTCGACGGCGGCCACCAGGGCCGGGTCCGGCTGATCGGTCGGGGGGCGCCATCCGGCCGGGGCCGGGGTCACCGGCCCGGTGTAGCGGAAGCTCAGGGTGCCGCGTACCGGTTCCCCGTCGGAGGCCACGGAGAGGTAGCTGACCGTGTACCGCCCGGTCGCCGGCAGGTGGGCCAGGTTGACCACCGCCGGGTAGCCGGTGGTGTACTCCCGGGGTTGGAAGGTGCCGTCGACCAGGAAGTACTCGCGCACCGGTTGGTCCAGTGGGCGGGGCTCCCCCTGGGTCCAGCCGTTGTCGATCCGGATGCCACCCGGTGCGGTGACCGCGAAGTGGGCGTTCGGTACCACCTGTTCGGTGAAGTAGAGCTGCACCCTGGTCAGCGGCTCGGTCACGGTGGCGTCGGCCTTCGGGGTGGACATCGCCAGGCTGCCGTGCGCCGCCGCCGGGGCCGCACCGACCAGGATCCCGACCGCCGTGGCCAGGAGGAGCGCTAGCAGCCCGGAGGTGACCCGGATGGGGGTCCTGGGGAGACGACGCATCAGTTCATCCTCACGACGGCACAGCTTCAGCCAAGACCCATACATCTTTTTGCATGCATGACGAAAGTCAATACATCGGCCGCCCTCATCCGGGCCCGCCCCCGACCCGGCTGGGTCCGGTCGACTCCGGAGTCTCTGCCGACACCGGATGGGTGCCGCGCAGGCCCGGGGTGAGCAGGGCCGTCATGACCAGGGAGGAGCCGGCCAGGGCGGCCACCGCCAGGTGGGTCGGCACCAGGTCGGCCAGCACCCCGGCCAGGGCGGCGAACACCGCCTGCCCGGTCATCGTGCCGTTGTGATTCAGACCCAGCACCTGGCCCCGCGCCTCGGCCGGGGCCCGGGCGATCAGCCGCTCCTGCAACGGCAGCGAGACCGCGAAACCCACCGAGGCGACCAGGGCGACCAGCATCGCCAGCGGCAGCGCCGGCTGCACCAGGAAGACCAGGTACGGCAGCGGGAGCAGCAGCCGCAGGGGCAGCACCCACCGGTCCCGCGCGGACGGGGAGAGGAAGCGTCCGACCAGGACGTCACCGGCGAGCATCCCGAAGGCCCCGGCGGCGAAGAGGAAACCGGCCCGTTGGCCCGCGTACGGCAGGAACAGCGCCTCGCAGCCGACCACCAGACCGTTGGGCAGCCACAGGTTGAGGTAGAGCGACCGGCAGCCCGGGTCCCGCCACAGTTGCCGGTTGACCCGCAGGGTACGGCGGGTGGAGGCGGTTCCGGTGGCCCGCGCGGGACGTTCCCTGAGCCCGAGGCGGGTGACCGCGAGCGCCACCGCCCGCAGCAGGACGGCCACTCCGAACACCTGGTCCGGACTCAGCCACACCAGCAGCAGCCCGCCGGCGGAGAACCCGGCGATCTGCATGACCCCGACGCTGACGTTCATCGCCGAGCGGCCCAGCACGTACCCACCGGCGGGCAGGATGTCGTTGATCAGGGCCCAGCGGGCACCCCCGGTGACCGATCCGACGTACGCGACGATCAGGATGACCGCGAACCGGGCCCACAACGGCAGCCCGGGCAGGGCTTGCAGTCCGGCCCCCAGGAGGGCGACCAGCGCGGCCAGGCCCAGGGCCCGACGCGGCGGCAGGCTGTCCGCCGCCGAGAGCAGGGTCAGGCTGCCGAGCACGCCCGCCAGGGGTGCACCGAACATGCTCAGAGCGGTGAGCAGGGCGGAGCCGGTCGCGGCATAGGTCAGCGAGCCCAGGGCCAGCGCCGAGGTGGTGTGGGCGGCGATGCCGGCGCAGTTGGCCACGAACAGGTTGCGGAATTCGGCTACGGCGAACAGGTCCGAGTAGGTCCTCACCGGCACGATCCTCGTGGCGTCCGGGGCGTACCCGTAGAGTTACGGCTGGAGGCGAAACATGTCGATTTGGCGGGTACCGGTGGACCTGCTGGCGCGCAGCCGGTTCATCGTCTCGCCGATGACGGACACGGTCGCCGCGCTGCGGGCCCTGCACCACCCCGCCCGTCCCTGGCAACACGCCTGGCGACAGCCGCACCTCGGGGCGTACCGACAGATGTTGGCGCGGCGGGCGACCCTGCGGGCGGTGCTGGCGGCGGCCTTCCAACCACGGTGGACGGCCGACTTCCTCACCCTGGCCCCCGCGACGGCCGCACCGGACTTCGCCGAGGAACTGGCCGTCGTCGCTGAACGCGGCGACGACCAGATCCGCGCGGACCTGCGGGCTACCCGGCCCGGCCCGCTACCGGAGATCCTGTCCGCCGACGGGCTGACCGCCGAGGTGGTGTTCCTGCTGGACTGGGTCTGGGGGCACACCGTACGGCCGGAGTGGCCGAACCGCCGACGTCGGCTCCAGGCCGACATCGTGGCCCGCACCGCCCGGCTGAGCGCCGAGGGGTGGGCCGGGGTGCTGGCGGGCTTCAACCCCGGGATGCGGTGGTTGGGTGACGGCTGCCTGCGGGTCAACGACTATCCGGCGGCACCACTGCCCCTCGACCGGGCCGAGGAGTTGGTCTTCGTCCCGGCCCACTGCGTTCGGGGCTGGGTGCTGTGGGACCAACCTACCCGGTTCGGCATGGTCTACCCGGCCACCGGCATCCTCGCCGAGACCACCCCACCGGTGCCGGAAGGGCTGGACCGGCT
Source organism: Micromonospora sp. NPDC047134 (assembly GCF_040643455.1). NCBI lineage: Bacteria > Bacillati > Actinomycetota > Actinomycetes > Micromonosporales > Micromonosporaceae > Micromonospora > Micromonospora sp. NPDC047134. The sequence continues at coordinate 2,798 of NZ_JBEYUI010000037.1, read as the reverse complement.
GATCGGGGCGAACCGGGCGGCCATCCTCGTCCGGCTGACCAGCCCGCTGAGCACCTCGCAGCTGGCCTCGGTCACCGGGCTGTCCCTGGGCTCGGTCGGTGACCACCTGCGGGTGCTGCTCGACTCCGGTCTGGTGACCAAGCGCCGGTCCGGTCGGGAGGTGCTCTACTGGCAGACCTCGCGGGGGGCGACCCTCTGTGGACCGGCTACCGGCGAATGATCCGGTCAGCCGGTGGTCTCCGGTCGGCCCGCCGAGGCCCGGGTGGCGGCCTGGGTCAGCAGCCAGGGCAGGCTGGCCGTCCGGGACCGGGCGGCACCGTGCAGGGTCACCAGCAGCGTACGGTCACCCAGGCGCAGCACGGCCCGCTCACCGCGCAGGTACGCCCCGTCACCCACCCCGGGCACTTCCTGACCTCGGGTGTTGATCCGCCAGATCCACTCCGCCGCCGTACCGGAGACCGCCTGGATGGTCAGCACCGGCCGGCCGTCCCCGGCCGCCCGGAACTGCACCCCGCTGACCGGGCCGGGCAGGTCGACCGCCTCGGGGGCGTGCACCGCCAGGCCCAGCGCCTCGCCGATCTCCTCCGGGGTGATCAGGTACACGGGCGATTCGGCACCGGTCGCGGCCGACATCTCGCTGGGGTGGGTGACCGGTTCGGCCAGGTTGCGGGACCGACCGTGGCCCACCACCGCGAACCCGACCACCCGTCGGGACCAGGGCCGCACCCGGATGGTCACGATGTCCCCGTCGTGGCACTGACCGGCCCACTGACTCGGCAGCCCCCAGGCGGTGGTCCGATCTCCGCGGCCGTCGTCCACCGCCAGGTGGTACAGCCAGGGCCGGGACGGCATGTTCTCCCCCTGGGAGGTCGACTTCCACACCTGCACCCAGAGCACCTCGCCGGTGATGGTGCGTTCGGTGAACAGGTCCACCACCCCGCGCACCAGCGTGTAGACGGCCCGGGCCAGCATCAGCCCCGCCACCACGACCAGGCCGAAGATGACCATGGAGAAGGCCCGGGAGCCGGGATAGTCGCTATTCGGGGTGGGATCGGCCACCGGGCCGAAGAGTCTCAGCACGAAGAACGCCACCCCGCCGGGGATCACCGCTCTGAGCAGCAGTCCCGGCAGGGTGCGACCCTGGTGGGTCCGCTGGGGGTAGCGGACCCGGACCCGGTGCCAGGTGCCCCCGTACGAGGACCAGACCAGGTTTCGATCGCCCATGCCCAGGTCCAGGACCGCGCTGGTCAGGTGGGTGGCGCCCAGTGCCGCGCCGTAGCCTAGGTACCGGTCCCAGATCGCCACCGAGGCCGGGGGCAGATCATCGAACTGCTCGTGCCCCCGCAGCCAGTCCCGCACCCCCAGCCACCGCGCCGCCACCTCGGCGCCCCGGGGGGTGTCCCGCTCGCCCTGCGCGGCCGCGCCGAGGCTGGACAGCACCGCGAAAGTGAAGAACCCGGCGGCCACACCCCGGATGCCCCCCGCCGAGTGCGACACTCCGTAGCTGGTGACGGCGAGCCAGACGAACACCCCGGCGACCAGGGCGGCGGCCGACAGCAACGCGGTAACCCTCGGGCCGAAGCGCCGCCGGGACAACCCGGCCTGCCGCGCGTGGTCGACCACCTCCGCGCGGAACCGCCTGTTCCACGCCTTGGCCTGGCCCTGGTCGCGGAAGGTCAGGGCGGTCAACGGCAGCGCCCCGCCGGCGGCCAGCCCTCGCACCCGGTTCAGCACCCGGCGTTCGTACGGACGCAGCCCGGTCTCGTCCGGCGGCGAGGCGGGCATATGCAGGGTGGTGTGCATCGGGTCGTCGCCCGGCTGGCGCAGCTCGACGAAGCCACGGGCCGCGAGATCGAGCAGGGTAGCCTCGGCCGCGTCCTCGGTGACCGTCCACCGGTTGGCCAGCAGGTTGACCAGGGCCGGTGGTTCGTCGCCGAGTTCCATGGTGGCCGGCGCCGGTGTCGGGTTGGCCGGTCGGGTGGCGAACCGGATGGCACCGTACACCGCGAACCAGCCGGCCACCGCCACCGCGATCACCGCGATCTCGACGAACAACCCGGCCTCCCTTGTGGTGCTCTCGCCGTCAGTACCGGACCTGGACGGCGGCGCGTTCCGCCCCGTCGGCCTGGAAGTATTCCGTCGGTCGGAACCCGCCGAGGTTCGCTACCAGGTTGGTGGGAATCGACTGGACACTCGTGTTGAAGGTCAACACCGCGCTGTTGTAGAACTGCCGGGCGTAGGCGATCTTGTCTTCGGTGCGGGCCAGCTCGCCCTGAAGGGACGCGAAGTTCTGGTTGGCCTTCAGCTCCGGGTACGCCTCGGCGACCGCGAACAGTCGCACCAGGGCCTGGGTGAGGGTGTTCTCCGCCTCCGCCCGGTGGACCACCGCAGGGGCACCGGCTGCCGCGATCGCCCCGCTGCGGGCAGCGATCACCCCGGTCAGGGCGGCGTTCTCATGTGTCGCATAGCCCCGGACGGTCTCCACCAGATTGGGGATCAGGTCGTAGCGGCGTTTGAGCTGCACATCGATCTGGGCCCAGGAGGCCTGCACCTGGTTGCGCTGCCGGACCAACCGGTTGTAGGCGACCAGCCCCCAACCGAGCACGAGCACCACCAGCAGGCAGAACAGCCCGCCGACCGCGCCGAGCATCACGCCCCTGCCCATCCCCACCCCCCGGCAGTCCTGGCCCGAGCATGAGCAGCCTAGTGCCATGACCACAAACGTTCACGGTGTTCGGGGTAACACGGCGCGCGGGCTGACGGCCCAGCCGGTCGCCGCGAGGCCGGTCGGCGAGCAT
>NZ_JBEYUI010000036.1:0-46517 GCF_040643455.1 Micromonospora sp. NPDC047134 | reverse complement strand
GGGGGGGGGGGGGTGGGGGTGGGGGTGGGGGTGGGGTTAGCGTGCGGGGCATGGTGCGGTGGCGGGTGGGGACGGTGGCGGGGGTACGGCGGCGTTGGGTGGGGGCCGTGGAGGTGGACGTCACCCTGCTCGACGGGGGCTCGATGCGGGCGTTGGCTTACCCGGAACTGGTGGGGATGCCGGAGGCCGGTGATCGGGTGCTGCTGAACGCCGGGGCGCTGCTGATGGGGCTGGGCACCGGCGGGTACGCCCTGGTCGTGGCACTGCCGGACCGGCTGCCGCCGGATCCGCCGGAGGCGGTCGACAGCCGCGACGCCGGTCACCTGGTCAAGGCCCGCTACACCCCGCTGCAACCGATCCTGCTCGGGGTCGATGAGGAGGCCTCACCCCACCACGAGGTGCTGGCCGCCGCCGAGGACCTGGCCGGGCTGCCGGTGGTGACCGCCGACCTGCACTCGGCACTGCCGGCCATCCTCGCCGGCATCCGCGCGGACGCTCCGCAGGCCCGGGTCGCGTACCTGCTCACCGATGGTGGGGCGCTGCCCGCCTGGTTCTCCCGTACGCTCTCCGCGCTGCGCGAGGAACTGGTCGGCACCATCAGTGTCGGGCAGGCCTTCGGCGGCGACCTGGAGGCCTCGACCCTGCACAGCGGCCTGCTTGCCGCCCGGCATGTGCTGCACGCCGACGTGGCCGTGGTGGCGCAGGGCCCGGGCAACCTCGGCACCGGCACCCGGTGGGGCTTCTCCGGTGTGGCCGTGGGTGAGGCGGTCAACGCGATCGCCACCCTGGGCGGCCGACCGGTCGGCTCGTTGCGGATCTCCGACGCCGACCCCCGGGAGCGGCACCGTGGGGTGTCACATCACAGTCTGACCGCGTACGGCCGGGTCGCGCTGGCCCGCGCGGAGCTGGTGGTGCCCGACGGCCTGGACCCGGCCCTGGCCGCCGAGGTCGATGCCGCGCTGGCCCCGCTCGCCGACCGGCACACCGTGCTGCGGGTGGACACCACCGGGCTGGACGCGGCACTACGGGGCAGCCCGGTGCCGCTGTCGACCATGGGCCGCGGGCTGGACGCCGATCACGCCTACTTCCTGGCCGCCGCCGCGGCCGGTCGGCACGCCGCCCGCCTGCTCACCACCGCAGCCTGAAACGCCGCCCCTCAGGCGAGAATGATCAAGGCGAGCCAGGCGCCGACGATCAGTGCCAGCGCGGCCGCCAGCACCCAGGTCGGGACGGTGTACTCGCCTCGGCGATTGCGCTCGATCTCGGCGCGGACCTTGTCGCGGCGGCGTTCCAGAAAGCTCTGCCGCTCGGCGCCCGGGGTGGAAGGTTCGGAAGGAAGCATGGTCCGACCAGCCTACCGGGCCCGCCCGAGGCGGACGGGCCCGGTGCAGCCGGTCACATGCTGGCGATCAACCGCTCCACCCGCTCGTCGTACGCCCGGAAGGGGTCCTTGCAGAGCACGGTGCGTTGCGCCTGGTCGTTGAGCTTCAGGTGCACCCAGTCGACCGTGAAGTCGCGCCGCTTCTCCTGGGCGTTGCGGATGAACTCCCCGCGCAGCCGGGCCCGGGTGGTCTGCGGCGGGGTCTCCTTGGCCTCGAAGATCTCCGGATCGGTGGCCACCCGATCCACCTCCCCACGCCGTTCCAGCAGGGCGTAGAGCCCCCGACCCCGGCGCAGGTCGTGGTAGGCGAGATCCATCTGGGCCACCCGGGGATGCGACAACGGCAGGTCGTGCTTGCGCTGGTAGCGCTCGATCAACCGCAGCTTGGTCACCCAGTCGATCTCCCGGGAGACCGGTTCCAGGTCGCCGGTCTCCACCGCCCGCAGCACCCGGCCCCACAACTCGACCACCCGCTTGGCGGTCTGGTCGCCGCCCCGACGCTCGACGAACTCGGTCGCCTTGGCCAGGTACTCCTGCTGGATCTCCAGGGCGCTGATCTCCTTGCCGGAGGCCAGCCGCACCTTGCGGCGACCGGTGATGTCGTGCGACACCTCCCGGATGGCCCGGATCGGGTTCTCCAGGGTGAGGTCCCGCATCACCACCCCGGCCTCGATCATCCGCAGCACGATGTCGGCGCTGCCGACCTTCAGCAGGGTGGTGACCTCGTTCATGTTGGAGTCGCCGACGATGACGTGCAGCCGGCGGTACCGCTCGGCGTCCGCGTGCGGCTCGTCCCGGGTGTTGATGATCGGACGGCTGCGGGTGGTGGCCGAGGAGACCCCCTCCCAGATGTGCTCGGCCCGCTGGGACAGGCAGTAGACCGCGCCCCGGGGGGTCTGCAACACCTTCCCCGCGCCACAGATCAACTGCCTGGTGACCAGGAACGGGATCAACACGTCGGCCAGTCGGCCGAACTCCCCGTGCCGGGAGACCAGGTAGTTCTCGTGGCAGCCGTACGAGTTGCCGGCCGAGTCGGTGTTGTTCTTGAACAGGTAGATCTCGCCCGCGATGCCCTCGTCGTGCAGCCGCTTCTCCGCGTCGATGAGCAGCCCTTCCAGGATGCGCTCACCGGCCCGGTCGTGGGCCACCAGGTCGATCACCGAGTCGCACTCCGGGGTGGCGTACTCCGGGTGCGAGCCGACGTCCAGGTAGAGCCGAGCGCCGTTACGCAGGAAGACGTTGCTCGAGCGGCCCCAGGACACGACCCGGCGGAAGAGGTACCGGGCTACTTCGTCGGGAGACAGCCTGCGCTGTCCGCGGTAGGTGCAGGTGACGCCGTACTCGGTCTCCAGACCGAAGATTCGCCGTTCCATGATGAGACATTAGCCGTACGGAGCCCCGATTCGTCACTGTCGTGACACCTCTGCTGTACCGGGCCGTGACCGGTCACCGTCCGCCCGGTGCCTCCAGGGCCAGGCCGGCGGCCTGACGTCGGCAGGTTTCGTAGTCCGGCAGCAGCCCCATCTCCCGCGCCTGGGCCAGGGTCGGGGCGGCGGCGTCGCGGGCGGACAGCAGCGGGGTCCCGGTCGGCCACTCGATGCCCAACTCCTCGTCCAGGGGGTTCACCGCCCGGTCGGTCGAGGGGTCGTAGGTCGTCGTGCAGAGGTAGTTCAGGGTGGCGTCGTCGGTCAGGGCGCAGAAGCCGTGGCCGAGCCCCTCCGGCACGTACACCGCCCGCCGGTCCACGTCGTCCAGGCGCAGGGTCTCCCACTGGCCGAAGGTGGGCGAGCCGACCCGGATGTCCACCACCACGTCCAGCACCGCGCCGCGTACGCAGGTCACGTACTTGGCCTGCCCGGGGGGCACGTCGGAGAAGTGGATGCCGCGCACCACGTCGCGGGCGGAGACGGAGAGGTTGCTCTGGGCCAGGTGCAACGGCCGCCCGATCGCCTCGGCCAGCCGGTCGGCGCGGTACCACTCCAGGAACAGCCCACGGGAGTCGCCGTGCTGCTGCGGCGTGATCTCCCAGGCGCCCTCGATGCCCAACGGGCGTAGTTTCACCGGACCTCCCCCGGGTTGATCAGTTCGTATCGCTCGCCGTTGAGCAGGCCGAACAGGTAGTCACCGTAGCCGCTGCTGGTCAACGGCTCGGCCAGGGCACGGAGTTGGTCGTCGTCGATCAGCCCGGCCCGCCAGGCGACCTCCTCGACGCAGCCGATCTTCATGCCCTGCCGTTCCTCGATCACCCGGACGAACTCGGCGGCCTGCATCAACGAGGTGAAGGTGCCGGTGTCCAGCCAGGCGGTGCCCCGGTCCAGGACGGTCACGGACAGTTCACCCCACTGGCGGTACGCCTCGTTGACCGCGGTGATCTCCAACTCGCCCCGGCCGCTGGGGGTCAGGCCACGGGCGATCTCCACCACCCGGTTGTCGTAGAAGTACAGACCGGGTACGGCGTACCGGGATCTGGGTTTCTCCGGTTTCTCCTCGATCGACAACACTCGGCCGTCCGGGTCGAAGTGCACCACCCCGTACGCCTGCGGGTTGGCCACCGGGTAGGCGAAGATCCGGCCACCGACCGGGTCACCGGCGGCGGACAACTGTCGGCCCAGGCCGACCCCGTGGAAGATGTTGTCCCCCAGGATCAGCGCCACCCCCTGGTCGCCGATGAAGTCCGCACCCAGCACGAAGGCCTGGGCGATCCCCTCCGGCCTGGGCTGGGCCAGGTACTCCAGTCGCAGCCCGAACTGGCTGCCGTCGCCGAGCAGACGCTGGAACTGGTGCTGCTCCTGCGGCGTGGTGATCACCAGGATCTCGCGCACCCCGGCCATCACCAGAGTCGACAGCGGGTAGTAGATCATCGGCTTGTCGAACACCGGCATCAACTGTTTCGACACCGCCCGGGTGATCGGCCACAGCCGGGATCCGGTCCCACCGGCAAGCAGAATTCCACGCACCGGCCGGAGCCTACCGGTAGGTCACCGGCCCGGCCACGCGAGCGGCACCACGGTCGAACGGGGATGTTTCGCGTAAACTTCCGGACCCGTGAGGATCCTGGTCACCGGCGGCGCCGGCTTCATCGGTTCGGAGTACGTACGCATGCTGCTGGGCGTGCCAGGGGGAAGCGCCGAGGGGGTGCCCGAGGCGGAGCCGTCCCGGGTGACCGTGCTCGACGCGTTGACCTACTCGGGTAATCGGGCCAACCTGGCGCCGGTGGCCGACGATCCCCGACTGCGCTTCGTCGAAGGTGACATCCGTCACTTCGATGTGGTCGACCGGGTCGTCGCGGGGCAAGACGTGATCGTGCATTTCGCCGCCGAGTCGCATGTCGACCGTTCGATCTCCGGCGCCGAGCCGTTCGTCACCACCAATGTGCTGGGTACGCAGACGCTGCTCGACGCCGCCCTGCGGCACGGGGTCCGACGGTTCGTGCACGTCTCCACCGACGAGGTGTACGGCTCGATCGCCGAGGGCTCGTGGACCGAGGGCTGGCCGTTGGCGCCGAACTCGCCGTACTCGGCCTCCAAGGCCGGGTCCGACCTGCTGGCCCTGGCCTACCACCGCACCCACGGCCTGGACGTGGTGGTGACCCGCTGCTCCAACAACTACGGCCCGTACCAGTTCCCGGAGAAGGTCATTCCGCTGTTCGTTACCAACCTGCTCGACGGCCGGTCCGTGCCGCTGTACGGCGACGGCGGCAACGTGCGGGACTGGCTGCACGTGCACGACCACTGCCGGGGGGTGGCGATGGTCCAGCACCACGGGCAGGCCGGCGAGGTCTACCACATCGGCGGCGGCACCGAGTTGACCAACAAGGAGTTGACCGGCCGGCTCCTGCAGGCCTGCGGCGCCGACTGGGACCGGGTCACCCCGGTGGCCGACCGCAAGGGCCACGACCGCCGCTACTCGCTGGACATCACCAAAATCAGCAATGAGCTGGGGTACGCCCCCACCGTCAGCCTGGACGAGGGCCTCGCCGCTACGGTGGCCTGGTACCGGGACAACCGTTCCTGGTGGGAGCCCCTGCGCAAGGCACCGAAGGCATGAGAATCCTGGTCACCGGTGCTGGTGGGATGCTCGGGCGAGACATCGTCGAGGTCCTGACCGGGCATCCCGAGCACACGGTGACCGCCGTCACCCGCACCCAGCTGGACCTCACCGACGCCGCTGCCGTGAATGACACCGTGGCCGGTCACGATGTGGTGCTCAACGCCGCGGGCTGGACCGACGTCGACCGTGCCGAGCAGGAGGAAGCGGCGGCGACTGCGGTCAACGGCACCGCCGTGACCCAGTTGGCCAGCGCCTGCGCCACCCACCACGCGCACCTGCTGCACATCTCCACCGACTACGTCTTCGCCGGGGACGCCGACACCCCCTACCGCGAGGACTCGCCCACCGCCCCGGTCAACGCGTACGGGCGCAGCAAGCTCGTCGGCGAGCAGGCGGTGCGTCGACTGCTGCCCGACACCGGCCATGTGGTGCGTACCGCCTGGTTGTACGGGGCGCACGGACGCAACTTCGTCACCACCATGATCGACCTGGCCGACCAGCGGGAGTTCCTGAACGTCGTCGACGACCAGCGGGGCCAACCCACCTGGTCGTACGCCCTGGCAAGGCAACTGGTGGCGCTCGCCGAGGCAGCCCGGTCCGGTCGGGCCCCAGCCGGCATCTGGCACGGCACCTGCTCCGGACAGACCACCTGGTACGGGCTGGCCCGGGCAGTGTTCGCGCTGCGCGGGCTGGACCCCGACCGGGTCCGACCCACCACCAGCAGTCGGTTTCCGCGTCCGGCAACGCGACCGGCGTACAGTGTGCTAGGGCACGGCCGTTGGGCCGAGGCCGGCCTGTCACCCCTGCCGAACTGGCACACCACGCTGGTCGAGGCCTTCACCTCAGCCGCTCCACCCTCCCCGTGGAAGGTCGCATGAAGCTCACCCTGGTCACCGGCCTCACCGGACTCGTCCTGCTGGGCACGATCGTCGAGCTGCTGCGTCGGCGGCAGTTGCGGGAGAAGTACGGCATGCTCTGGCTGGGGCTGCTGTTCGTGGTGATTCCGCTGTCGCTGTTCCCGAGGCTGCTCGACGGCGTGGCCGACCTGCTCGGCGTCGCCTCCGGGGTCAGTCTGGTGCTCTTCCTCGGCATCGTCTTCCTGCTGCTGGTCTGCATCCACCTCAGCTGGGAGGTCAGCGCCCTGGAGGAGGAGACCCGGACCCTGGCCGAGGAGTTCGCCCTGCTGCGCGCCGAGGTCGAAGCCGACCGGGCGGAACGGGCCGACCGGCAGGAACTGGTGAGCCGCGATGGTTAACGGCAAACGGCTACTCGTCATCATCCCGGCCCTCAACGAGGCCGGTTCGATCGCCGACGTGGTCCGCGAGATCCGGGGCGAACTGCCCGGGGTGGACGTGCTGGTCGTCGACGACGGCTCGGCGGACCGTACGGCCGCCGTCGCCATGGCCGCCGGTGCCCGGGTGGCCCGGCTGCCGTACAACCTCGGGGTCGGGGGTGCGATGCGGCTGGGCTACCGCTACGCCCACGATCACGGCTACGACGTAGCGGTGCAGATCGACGCCGACGGGCAGCACGACCCCCGGTACGTGCCGAAGCTGGTCGACCTGCTCGACGACTACGACCTGGTCATCGGGGCCCGGTTCGCCGGTGAGGGCGACTACTTCGTGCGCGGGCCCCGCCGCTGGGCGATGGGCATGCTGTCACTGGTCCTCTCCGGCCTGGCCGGCACCACCCTGACGGACACCACCTCCGGATTCCGGGCCGCCAACCGACGCATGATCGAGATGTTCGCCCGGTGGTACCCGGCGGAGTACCTCGGCGACACGGTCGAGACCCTGGTGCACGCCGCCCGGCGCGGCTACCGCATCCAGCAGGTCCCGGTGGCGATGCGCCGGCGAATGGCCGGCACCCCCAGCCACTCCCCCGCCAAGGCGATGATCTACCTGGGGCGGGCCCTGGCCGTGCTCACCCTGGCGCTCATCCGCCGGTGATCCGCCGACTGCTGCGCCTGGTCCCACCCGGCACCCTTCCCGTCGGGGCCGGGCTGGCCCTGGTGGGCCTGGCCTCGTACGTGCACCTGGCCGTCGCCGGGCACACCCTCACCCCGGGTGACTACTCCTCGCTGTCCGTGCTGTGGTCGATCGTCTTCACGGTCGGCATCGGGGTGTTCCTGCCGGTCGAGCAGGAGGTGGCCCGGCTGGTCTCCGCCCGCCGCACCCGGGGCCTGCCACCGGGGCCGGTGCTGGCCCGGGGGGCCACCGTCGCCGCCGCCGTGCTGGCCCTGCTCCTGCTGGCCGTCACCGCCGCCACGGACACCCTCGCCGACCGCCTCTTCGACGGCGACCGGGCCATGGTGGCCACCCTGTCCGGGGCTCTGGTCGCCCTGGCGCTGGCCCACACCACCCGGGGGGTCCTCTCCGGGCTGGGACAGTTCCACTGGTACGGCAGCCAACTCGGGCTCGACGGCGGGCTGCGCATCGCCGGGGTCGCCGCGCTGGCCACGGCCGGGGTCGACTCCCCGGTCGCGTACGCCCTGGTGCTGGTCGCCGCGCCGCTGCTGGCGGTCGCCCTGACCGCCCCGCCGGTGACCCGCGCCCTCGGCGGCGGCACCCCGTTGCCCTGGCCACCGCTGCTGCGCGGCCTGGCCCTGCTCACCGCCTCCAGCCTGTTGTCGCAGGTCGTGGTCAACGTCGGCGTGATCAACGTACGGTTGCTGGCCCCGGCCGACACCGCCACCGCCGGTGCCCTGCTGTCGGCGCTGGTGCTGGTCCGCATCCCGCTGTTCGTCTTCGGCTCGATGCAGGCCGCCCTGCTGCCCGGCCTGTCCACCGCCGCCGCCACCGGCGACGCGGCAGCCTTCGGCACCCTGCTGCGCCGCGCCCTGGCGATCGTCACCGCCCTGGGGGTCGGCGGCGGCCTGCTGACCCTGCTGCTCGGGCCGTGGCTCGTGCAGGCCCTGTTCGACGCGCCGGAGATCCTCGGCCACGGCGACTTCGCCTGGCTGGCCCTGGCCACCCTGGCCTACCTCTGGGCCATGGTGCTCGGCCAGGCCCTGCTGGCCCGCGACCGACATCGGGCACAGGCGCTGGCCTGGACCCTCGGGGTGGCCGCGCTGGCCGCCGCGACCCTGGCACCCCTGCCGGTGGCCCTGCGGGTCGAACTCGGCTACACCGTGGGCTCGCTGGTGGTCGCCGCAGTCATGGTCGCCCTGCTGCGGCGCCGTCGTGAGTCCCGACCCCACCCACCTGTCGCGGTGCCACTGTCCGCGACCACCCCCGGAGGTACGCGATGAACCCGGCCCGTGTGACCGTGGTGATGCTCGCCTACGGCGCCGAACCCTGGCTGGTCGACGCCGCTCAGGCGGTACTGGCCAGCACCGGCGTCGAGGTGGAGTTGGTGCTGGTCGACAACGGCTGCACCAGCGACGGCATCGACGTGGTCAAAGGGCTGCCCGGGGTACGGGTGATGCGCCCGGAGAGCAACACCGGCTTCTCCGGCGGCTGCAACCTGGGTGCCGCCGAGGCCGGCGGCGACTGGCTGGCCTTCGTCAACTCCGACGCGGTGGTCGCCCCGGACGCCCTGGCCAAGGTCACCGCGGTGGCCGCCGAGCCCGGTGTCGGCGCCGCGATGGCCTCCATCCGGCTCGCCGACACCCCTGAACTGATCAACACCTCCGGCAACCCGTTGCACTTCACCGGCCTGTCCTGGGCCGGCGGCAACGGCGAACCGGCGAGCGCCCACGCCCGCCGCACGGTCGTACCCTCCCTCAGCGGCTGCTGCTTCGTGATCAGCCGGCAGCGCTGGGAGGAACTGGGCGGCTTCGCCACGGAATACTTCGCCTATCACGAGGACACCGAGCTCAGCCTCCGGTTGTGGCAACGCGGCCTGCGCCTGGAGTACGTACCCGACGCGGTGGTCCGCCACCACTACGAGTTCTCCCGCAACGACCTCAAGCTGTACCTGGTCGAACGCAACCGGCTGATCACCCTGCTCACCGCCTACCAGGGACGGACCCTGGCCCTGCTGGCACCGATGCTGCTGCTCACCGAGGCCGCCATGCTGGCCGCCGCCCTGGCCGGTGGCTGGGGCCGCCAGAAGGTACGCGGCTGGTCCTGGCTGTGGCAGCACCGCGACTGGGTACGCCGGCGCCGCCAACGCCTACAGTCCGAACGTACGGTAGGCGACGGCGTGCTCGCCGATTTGATAACCGCCAAGGTGGCACCCTCGAACGTGGACGCACCCCCCGGGATGGGCGTCTTCAACGCGGTCGCCGCCGCCTGGTGGGCCCTGGTCCGCCCACTACTCGCCCGCTGACCTCCCAGGCCAGCCATCCCACCCATCCGCCGCACCTCGACGTGTGCGGCGCTCGGCAGACTAGGCTGCCGAGCGCCGCACAGGGTATGTCCAGGTCGGGCGGGAGGGGTCAGGACTCCGACGGGTTGCCGGGCTTGTCCTCCAGGTCGGCCGAGCCCGCCGAGGTGGTCGGCTTGTGCGCCTCCTCCGTCGGGGTGGTCGGGGTCTTCGCCCGCTCGTCGTCGGCGGCCTCACCGGCCGCCTCACCGTCGAGCAGCGCGGTCAGGGCCGCCCCGGTGATCCGCCGGAAGGTACGCCCCACCCGGCTGCGGTCCAGGACCGCCACCTCCAACTGGTTCGCGGCGATCGTCCGGGCGGCACCGCCCTCACCACCGACACTGCCCAGCGCCTGCACCGCCACCCGCACGGCGTCACCGAGCGACATGTCCGGCTGGTGGTTCGACTTCAGCACCCCGGCGATCGCCTCGGACTGCCCGCCCATCGCCATCCGGCCCGGCTCGTCGTTCACCGAACCGTCGTAGGTGAGCCGGTACAGCGAGTCCTCCTCCGGGGTGGCCCCCACCTCGGCCACGCAGATCTCCACCTCGAACGGCTTGGACTGTTCGGTGAAGATGGCGCCGAGGGTCTGCGCGTACGCGTTGGCCAGCGCCAGACCGGTGACGTCACGCCGGTCGTAGCTGAGCCCGTTGAGGTCGGCCATCCGCACTCCGGCACGGCGCAGGTTCTCGAACTCGTTGTACCGGCCGACTGCGGCGAAGCCGATCCGGTCATAGATCTCGCTGACCTTGTGCAGGGTGCTGGAGAGATTCTCGGCAACGAAGAGGACCCCGCCGGCGTAGCTCAGGACCACCGCGCTCCGCCCCCGGGCGATGCCCTTGCGGGCCAACTCGGAACGGTCGCGCATGATCTGTTCGGGCGAGGCGTAGAACTGCATGGCCACGGCGGCGGCTCTCCTTCAGGCGCTGGGCAACTGCGATCAGGTGGGGAATGCGGGAGCGGGTCAGCCGCCCGGGTTCTCCATCCGGCCGGCGACGACCCGCTCGGCGATGGCCGAGGTCTCCGCGTCGGTCAGCCGGTGCGTGCCCTGCGCCGTCGCGGTCATCACCACCGGGTAGATCCGCCGGGTCAGGTCCGGACCACCGGTCGCGGTGTCGTCGTCGGCGGCATCGTAGAGGGCCTCCACGGCCAGCCGTACCGCGTCGTCGACCGACAGGCCGGCGCGGAACCGCTTCTTCAACGCCGACTTGGCGAACAGTGAACCCGAGCCGATCGCGTCGTAGCCGGTCTCCTCGTACGGGCCGCCGGTGACGTCGAAGCTGAAGATCCGTCCAGCCCGGGCCGGGTCCTTGGCGGCCAGGTCGAACCCGGCGAACAGCGGGATCACCGCCAGCCCCTGCATCGCGGCGCCGAGGTTGCCGCGGATCATCGAGGCGAGGCGGTTGGCCTTGCCGTCGAGCGAGAGCATCGCGCCCTCGATCTTCTCGTAGTGCTCCAGCTCCACCTGGAACAGTCGCATCAGTTCGATGCCGATGCCGGCGGTGCCGGCGATGCCGACCAGCGAGTACGCGTCGGCGGGGTGCACCTTCTCGATGTCCCGCTGGGCGATCAGGTTGCCCATGGTGGCCCGCCGGTCGCCGGCCATCACGACGCCACCGGCGGCAGCGATGGCCACGATGGTGGTGGCGTGCGGAGCCAGGTCGGCGGCCATGCCCGGGGGCAGCGGCCGGCGGCCGGGCAGCATCTCGGGGGCCACTTTGCTCAGAAACGACGTGAAGGAGGACGTCCCCGCGTTGGTGAACACATCTGGTAGACGCCCGGATGGATCAAAACCCGCTGCCACGTGGTTCCTCTCAGATACGTGATGGCCCTGGCCAGCCTCGTCGGACTGTCACGGAACTGGCCAAGACCACCGTTGCAGTTGAAGCAGAGTATCCCGCGCACCCACCCGGTGGCATGATCGTGGTCCACATGTTCCGGATCGGGGTCACCGCACGCCCCGCAGACCCCACCCTGCTCGGCCAATAGCTCGTCGAACTCCGCCTGCCCGATGCCGTAGCGACGCCGCAGGTGGTACTCGCGGGTCCCACCGTAGAGCCGCTGAGCGGTCTCCTTGCCTCGCGCGTTGTGGCAGGGCTTGCAGTAGCTGTGCCGGCCGCTGGCCTTCCGGCTGGTGCTCGGAAAATCGTCCAGCGACTTGATCTGCTCGCAGTCGGGACACCACTTCAGGCCCTGTCCCACCGGTACCGCCGATCGTCGGGCCGGAGCAATGCCACGCTTGCGTCGGCTGGCCTCCGACCGGGTGGTCGCGCACGCCTTGCAGTAATAGGCAAGACCGTCCACACGGCGGCGGTTACGGTGAAACTCTGTTCGCGGCAACGAACGCTGACACTGAGGGCAGGTCTTGTCCATCCCAGGCGGAGAGTCGGACATATGCCTTATTCTCCCCCTTTCTGGACATACCCCCTCACGAACTCTTCGGCGTTCTCCTCCAGGACGGAGTCGATCTCGTCGAGCAGATCGTCGACGTCCTCGGTGATCTCGGCGTGCCGCTCGGCGACCTCCGGGTTCGCCTCGACGGTGACGTCCTCGACCTCTTCGCCCTGACGGGACTTGCCCGACTGCGACTGACCGCCGCTGTCACGAGTGGCCACTGCTGCCTCCTCCACGATCTCCCTGCGATGAACTTACCTCGCGGGGGCGACGAAACGCCCACCCGCGCCGGTATGTAAACCCCGCATCCGAAGACATCGACGAAGGCGGCCGGTCAGCCGCCGGTCAGGCTCTCCAGCAGATCCTTGGCGCTGGCGCACCGGTCGAACAGGGCCCCGACATGCGCTCGGGTGCCCCGCTCCGGCTCCATCATCGGAACCCGCACCAGGGATTCCCGCCCGACGTCGAAGATGACCGAGTCCCAGCTGGCGGCGACCACCTCGGAGGCGTACTGCGCCAGGCAGCGGCCCCGGAAGTAGGCCCGGGTGTCCTCCGGCGGCGCGGTCATCGCCGAGCGGGTCTCCTCGTCGCTGAGCAGGGTCTTCATCGCCCCCCGGGAGACCAGCCGGTGGTAGAGCCCCTTCTCCGGGCGTACGTCGGAGTACTGCAGGTCGACCAGTTGCAGCTTGTGCGAACCCCAGGCGAGCTTCTCCCGGTCCCGGTAGCCCTCCAGCAACCGCAGCTTGGCCACCCAGTCGAGTTCGTCCGCGCAGAGCATCACGTCGCGGCCTAGACGGTCCAGCACGGACTCCCAGCGGTCCAGTACGTCGGCGGTCTGCTCGTCGACGTCGCTGCCGTAGCGGTCATCCACGAACGCGCGCACCCGCTCCAGGTACGCCCACTGCACGTCCAACGCGGTCAGTCGGCGTCCGTCACGCAGCCGCATCCGATGGGTCAGCGAGGGATCGTGGCTGACGGCACGCAGTTCACCGACCGGATCGGCGATGCCGAGATCCGAGCCGAGGGCCTTCTCCTCGATCATCGTCAGGATCAGCGCGGTGGTGCCGACCTTGAGATAGGTGGAGATCTCCGAGAGGTTGGCGTCGCCGATGATGACGTGCAGCCGGCGGTACTTGTCGGCGTCGGCGTGCGGCTCGTCCCGGGTGTTGATGATCGGCCGCTTCAGGGTGGTCTCCAGCCCCACCTCGACTTCGAAGAAGTCCGCACGTTGGGAGATCTGGAAGCCGTTCTGGCCGCCGTCCTGACCGATGCCGACCCGCCCGGCGCCGCAGACGATCTGGCGGGTTACGAAGAACGGGGTCAGGTACGCCACGATGTCGGCGAACGGGGTCTGCCGCCGCATCAGGTAGTTCTCGTGGGCTCCGTAGCTGGCGCCCTTGTTGTCGGTGTTGTTCTTGTAGAGCTGGATCGGGGCGGTGCCCGGGATGGTGGCGGCCCGCCGGGCCGCCTCCGCCATCACCCGCTCCCCCGCCTTGTCCCAGCGGACCACGTCCCGGGGGTTGGTGACCTCCGGAGTGGAGTATTCGGGGTGGGCGTGGTCCACGTAGAGCCGGGCCCCGTTGGTGAGGATGACGTTGGCCAGCCCCAGATCCTCGTCGGCGAGGGCCTCGGCCGGGTCGTACACCGCGCCGGAGTAGGTGAACCCCCGGGCGTCACGTAGCGGCGACTCCTCCTCGTAGTCCCAACGCGCCCGGCCACCCCGGTTGAGTTCCGGGCGGGCGCCGTAGGCGTTCACCACCTGAGAGGAGGTGACCATCGGGTTGGCTCCGGCCTGGCCGGGCACGGAGATGCCGTACTCGACCTCGGTGCCCATGATCCGTCTTACGCTCATCGACCTACCCGCTTCGCTTGCCCGACCGATCCCCGTCATGTCCGAGGGTAGTCCGCTGCGGGGGCCAGAGGGGCCTGCCGTGGTGGTCGGTGTGCCGCGGGTCGGCCGGATCAACTCGGCGGATCATCGATAATCATCGTCTCGACGGTCACTCGCCCGGCCATTTCCGGCACGGCGCGCAGGATTCTGTTGACCCGTACCCGGGCTCCGTCAGTGACCGCCACCAGCCGGATCTCGCCGGGTACCCGGTGCAGCATCTGCCAGGTGCGACCCGGTTCCAGGAAGACCATCTCGTAGATGCCGGCTTCGGTCTGACCGGTGGTGCCCTGCAGGGTGGAGATGCAGATGTTCGCCAGGTAGGACTGCGACGGGCGGCGGTCGAGGATCAGGGTGGTGGCCCCCTCGACGGCCGGATAGCGCTGGTGGACCTGCTCGCACACCGCGGCCGACCGGGTGGGTGGATCGATGTGCTGGTGGACCCAGCGCTGCGCCCAACTGTCCGGTTCGACCACCAGCAGGCTGCGCTGCCAGCCGGTGACCCCGCCGAACCAGACCGTGGCGGCGGCCACGATCACGGCGGTGCAGGCGGCCACGACCGTACGCACCGCACGGCCACGGGTCGGCACCGGCAGCAGTCGCACCACTGCGGCGGTGCCGACGATGAGCAGCACGGTGGTGAGGTGACCGGCCTTGTTGAAGTAGTAGCCGGCCTGACCGCTGAGACTGATGCTGGCCTGACCGATGGCCAGGGTCAGCGCCACGCTGACCAGCAGCACGAACAGCCACCGTCGCCAGGCCGGGTCAGCCCGGCCGATCCGTACGGCGTGCAGCAGCAGGGCGGGCACCACGAAGGCCCCGAGGCCGCCCAGGGCCAGCCAGGTCTCGGTCAGGTCCGGTCCGACGGTGGCGGCCAGGGACTCGGTCTGGTTGGCACGGAACACCCCGAGCAGGATCGGCACCGGGGCCAGTAGGGCGGCGGTCAGGCCGATGACCAGGGTGCTGCGGCGCAGTCGGCGTACCTCCCGGTGGCGCAGCAACAGCGCCCCCAGGACGAGCACCCCCGCGGCGGGCAGGAACAGGTAGTAGGTGTAGCCGATGCCGACCAGCAGGGCACCGAGCAGCAGGAAGTGTTCCCGGGGGGCGGCCAGTGGCCGGGCGACCAGCGCGGCGAGTACGACCGTGAGGGTCAGCCCGATCGTCTCGGTAGGGTAGCCGGACAGCAGCATGCGGGGCAGTTGGCTGCCGAGGATGAGAGCCCCGACCACGACGGTCAGCACGCCCCGGCTCAGCGGATGCAGCGGGCCGGGAAGGCGCTGTGCGGCCCAGAGCAGGGCCAGGACCAGCAGACCGAAGGTGGCCAGGTTCCACCAGAGGAAGGGCTCCACCGCGGCCGTCCCGGCCGATCCGCCGCCCGGCGGGATGCGGTGGCCGTCGAGCAGGGCTACCAGCAGGTGCCAGCCCTGCGGGTAGTGCACCAGGGCGGAGAACAGGTCCTCGCGTACTGAGCCGGGGTCGACGAAGAGGTAACCCCCGTGTCGCCCGATGACGTCCACCAGGCTCAGGTGGCGCAGGTAGTCCTCACCCCGGTTGAGGATGCTGAGTCGGCTGCCGAGTTCACCGGCGCGGATCAGGGGCTGGGCCAGATACCAGAGCAGGGCCCCGGTGCCGAGGATGGGCAGCAGGTCGGTCCAGGCCGGGCGCGGCAGGGTGGGACGCCGCCCGGTGATCCCGGCGGTCAGCAGAAGGGCCGTGAGGGCGGTGCCGCTGACCGCTACCGGGTCCATCCCCCAGGGCCAGACCGCGAAGATCAGACCGGCGGCGGTGGTGAGGCAGACCAGCAGGACGGTGGCCAGCAGCAGCCGGTCTAGCAGGGTCCGTCCGCCGCGCAGCAGACTGGCGGTGGCCAGCAGCACCAGCGGGGGCAGCACCCAGCGGGCGTCGAGGGCGACCGCGGCCAGCGGCAGCAGCCAGGCTGCCGGCAGGGCGGCGAGCAGGGCCAGGTTGCCTCGACGGTACGGCGCGCCGGGGCTGACGGTGGGGCTCGATACGGCCGGCGGGGCCATGGTGCTCTGCTCGGCGGGCACGCGAAATCCTTGCATACGGGGAGGGTTGTCCGGAGTCTAGCGCCGAGGTCCGGTTTCCGCTCAGTGGGCGAGGTGCACACACGCAGGGCCCGTGACGGTTGTCGTCACGGGCCCTGCGGGCGCTGCGTCAGAGGTACTGGCCGGTGTTGCTGGCGGTCTCGATGGAGCGACCGGCCTCGGTGCCCTTGCCGCCGGAGACGAGGGTGCGGATGTAGACGATCCGCTCGCCCTTCTTACCGGAGA
Source organism: Micromonospora sp. NPDC047134 (assembly GCF_040643455.1). Lineage (NCBI taxonomy): Bacteria > Bacillati > Actinomycetota > Actinomycetes > Micromonosporales > Micromonosporaceae > Micromonospora > Micromonospora sp. NPDC047134. Next base: position 30,205 of record NZ_JBEYUI010000036.1, on the reverse strand, counting down.
TGCGGGCCCAGTCGTCGGGGTTGGTGGTGTTGGGCAGGTCCTCGTTCTCGCGGAACTCGTCGACGCAGGCGTCGAGCAGGTGTTGCAGGCGCAACCCCTTGCGGCCGGAGGTGAGGAACTCCTTGATGGCCATCTTCTTGCCCCGGTCGACGATGTTCTGGATCATCGCGCCGGAGTTGAAGTCCTTGAAGTACAGGACCTCCTTGTCACCGTTGGCGTAGGTGACTTCCAGGAAGCGGTTCTCCTCGGTCTCGGAGTACATCCGCAGGACCACCGCGTCGATCATGGCGGCGACGGTGGCCTGGGGGTCTCCACCGTGTTCGGCCAGGTCGTCGGCGTGCAGCGGCAGGCCGGGGAGGATGTACTTGGAGAAGATGTCCTTGGCCGCCTCGGCGTCCGGACGCTCGATCTTGATCTTCACATCGAGGCGACCAGGGCGCAGGATCGCCGGGTCGATCATGTCTTCCCGGTTGGAGGCGCCGATGACGATGACGTTCTCCAGGCCCTCGACACCGTCGATCTCACTGAGCAACTGGGGAACGATGGTGTTCTCCACATCGGAGGAGACCCCGGAGCCACGGGTCCGGAAGACCGAATCCATCTCGTCGAAGAAGACGATGACCGGGGTGCCCTCGCCGGCCTTCTCCCGAGCCCGCTGGAAGATCAACCGAATGTGCCGTTCGGTCTCGCCGACGTACTTGTTGAGCAGCTCCGGGCCCTTGATGTTGAGGAAGAAGCTGGTGTGCTTCTCCTCGCCCCGCCGCTCGGCGATCTTCTTGGCCAGGGAGTTGGCGACCGCCTTGGCGATCAGCGTCTTGCCGCAGCCTGGCGGCCCGTAGAGCAGGATGCCCTTCGGCGGACGCAACTGGTGCTCCCGGAACAGGTCCGCGTGCAGGAAGGGCAGTTCCACCGCGTCGCGGATCTGCTCGATCTGGGAGTGCAGGCCACCGATGTCGCCGTAGTCGACGTCCGGCACCTCCTCCAGGACCAGTTCCTCGACCTCGCTCTTGGGAATCCGCTCGTAGGCGTACGCCGAGCGGGGTTCGATCATGAGCGAGTCGCCGGCCCGGATCGCACTGCCGATCAGGCTCTCGGCCAGGTGCACGATCCGTTCCTCATCGGAGTGCGAGACGACCAGTGCCCGGTCACCCGGCGCCCCCTCGGGGCCCACCAGGATCTCCTTGAGCATGACCACCTCGCCGACCCGCTCGTAGCCGAACGCGTCGACGATGTTGAGCGCGTCGTTGAGCAGGACCTCCTGACCGCGGCGGAGTTCACCCACGTCGAGCGAGGGCGAGACGGCGACCCGGAGCTTGCGTCCGCCGGTGAAGACGTCCACCGTGCCGTCGTCGTGCCGGGCCAGGAAGACGCCGTACCCGCTGGGCGGTTGCGCCAGCCGGTCGATCTCCTCCTTGAGCGTCACGATCTGCGCGCGAGCCTCCTTGAGGGTGCTCACGAGGCGTTCGTTGTTCTCGGACAGCCGCGCCAGCTGCGCCTGAGTCGCGGCCAGCCGTTCTTCCAGCTGCCGCACGTGTCGGGGGCTTTCCGTCAACTTGCGCCGCACCAGAGCGAGTTCCTCTTGAAGGAACGCGACCTGCGTGGAGAGATCGTGGGCCTCCTTCTCCCACCGTACGGCGCGCGAGTCCGCGTCGTCGCTGCGTGCCACGTCCCACCTCCCCGGGGGGCTTGAACGTTCTGACCTAACACTAGCCGCTATGAGCCCGATTCGGTCCTCCGCAACGCGCCCGTCACCGAAGCTTGATCGCCAGGGTGGGTTGGCGGGCGGGTACGGGCATTCGGGTACCGTCGAGGGGTGGGACGCGAGAACATGGGGGGTGCACCGGTGGCCGAGGTCGCGACCGACGAGTTGCAGGTCTGGGTGGACCAGGACCTCTGCACGGGTGACGGGCTGTGCGTCCAGTACGCACCGGAGGTCTTCGAGTTCGATGTCGACGGCCTGGCCTACGTCAAGGGCCCCGACGGTGAACTTCAGCAGACCCCGGGGGCCCGGGTCGGCGTACCGGAACACCTGCGCCTCGAGGTGATCGACTCGGCGCGGGAGTGCCCCGGCGAGTGCATCCACGTCGTACGCGGCAGCGACGGCGTCGAGGTCGCCGGCCCGGAGGCCGAGGACTGACCCACCCCGCTGCTCACAGCAGCGGTCGACCGACCACCGAGGCGACCAGCCGGGCGAACTCCTCCAGCCGGGCGATCTGCCCGGCCCCGCCGTCGTCCAGGGTCTTGCCGAAGCGCAGCGCGTCATGGCGGGGACCACCGGCCGCCTCCTCGCTGGGGGTGGCCTCGTCGAGCGAGGTCAGCAGCAGATATACGTCGATGCTGTCCACCCGGATCTCGCCGTTGTCGTGGCGGAACAGCCGTCGGCGGCAGCCGACCTCGGTGACCGAGGAGACCGGCACCACCCGCAGCGATGAGGTCATCGACCCGGGTGGGCCCTCCCCCGGCGGCACGTCCTCGCCGTGCCAGAGCACCAGTCGGCTGCCGTCGCAGACGACGACCTCCTGCCACACCCCGTTGACCTCGTTGACGAAGCGTTCCAGGGTGAAGCCGAGCACGGAGGCCCCCCGCAGCACCCCGCCGAGGGCCTCCAAGGCGACGTCCGGGTCACGCAGGTAGGCCCGCGCCGCCGATTCGAGGTCGGTGTAGGGCGACCAGTCCGGGAAGACCGCCGGCAGGTCGCCGCCGCCGAAACCGGGACGACTCATGCGGTCACCCCCGGCCACCGCCCACCCGCAGCCAGGTTCAGCCCGTTCACTGTCAGCCGCCCCATTCCGCCGTCACGGCCTGCCCGTCTCCTGCATGGTGTCCGGTTGCGTCTGCGACAGGGCGCTCGCCTGCCGGGCCGCCTCCGCGTCCCGCAACGCCTGGCGACGTTGCACGTACGCCTCCGTGCCCTTGCTGGGTTTGCGGCGGCGCGGCGGTGCGGTGACTCCGGGGGCGAGCTTACGCGCGGAGACGAGGAAGGCGGTGTGGGCGATCATCCGGTGGTCCGGTCGCACCGCCAGCCCTTCGGCGTGCCAGTCCCGCACCAGGGACTCCCAGGCCCTCGGCTCGGTCCAGCCGCCCCGCTCCCGCAACGCCTCGACCAGCTCGGACAGCTGCGGGGTGGTGGCGACGTAGCCGATGAAGACACCCCCGGGCAGCAGGGCCCGCTCGACCATGTCGAGGTTCTCCCAGGGGGCCAGCATGTCCAGGATGATCCGGTCGAAACCCGTCTCGGTGCACTCGCCGACGTCACCGACGTGCAGACGCCAGGCCGGGTGGGGCCCGTTGAAGAAGGACTCCACGTTGCGCCGGGCGATCTGGGCGAAGTCCTCGCGCAGCTCATAGGAGTGCAGTTCGCCCCCGGCCCCGACGGCCCGCAGCAGGGAACAGCTCAACGCCCCGGAACCGGCTCCGGCCTCCAGCACCTTGGCGCCGGGGAAGATGTCCCCCATGGCGACGATCTGGGCGGAGTCCTTGGGGTAGATCACCTGGGCGCCACGCGGCATGGACAGCACATAGTCCGACAGCAGGGGACGCAGCGCCAGGAAGGCCGTACCGCCGCCGGAGGTGGTGACCACGCTGCCGTCGGGCAGCCCGATGAGGGCGTCGTGCGCCAGGATGCCCCGGTGGGTGTGGAACTGTTTGCCCGGCTCCAGGGTGACCGTGTGCATCCGGCCCTTGGGATCGGTCAGCTGTACCCGGTCGCCGGGCCGGAACGGCCCCCGGTGCACCGGGGTCAGCTCCGGTGTCTGGGCGGGCACGGCGTCCCCCGGGGTGGCCGGGTTCGAGTGGGTCACGGTCACGTGTTCATCTTCCGGTGAGGTTCGAGCAGTTGCGCCAGATCCGCGATGTGCAGAATGCCGACGACATCTTCGCCTGCGGTCACGAGGTACTGCGCGCCCGGGTGGGCCTGCACGGTCTCCAGCACCCGCTCCCCGTCGGTGTCCACCGGCATTCTCGGCAGGTCGGCCACCCCGCGGGCGACGGCGTCCACGGCCAGCCAGGGTCGGCGGTGCGGTGGTACGGCGGCCGCCGCGGCCGGGTCGACCACCCCCACCGGTCGGCCTGAGCCGTCGGTCACCAGCACGGCCACCGGCCGTCGCGGGGTGAGCTCTTCGGCCCGGCGCTGGGCCTCGGCCAACGGGGTGCCGGTGGGCACGGCGAGCACCGGCCGGGCCAGGTGGGCCAGGTCGACCAGGGGCAGCCGCCGGCCGATGCGGGCCAACCGGATCGACTGCCCGGCACCGTGCCAGATGGTCAGCGCGACCAGCCCGGTCAACGGCAGCGCCAGCAGACTGAGGATGTCGGCGGCGTAGAGCAGCCCGACCAGCGCCACCGTGCCCAGGGCCAGGACCCGACCCACCCAACCGGCCACCTCGGTGGCCCGGTGCCGGTCTCGGGTGATCGCCCACACCACCGCCCGCAGGGCCCGCCCGCCGTCCAGGGGCAGGCCGGGCAGGCTGTTGAACAGGGCGACGATGACGTTGCTCACCGCCAGTTGGAAGGCGAGCTGATGGGCCACCGTGCGGTCGGGCAGGGCCAGGGTGGCGGCGACGGCGGCCCCGCCGAGCACCGCGGAGACCGCCGGCCCGGCCAGGGAGACCAGCAGGTCCACCCGGGGTGAGGGGGCGTCGCGGTCCATCTCGGTGTACCCGCCGAGCAGTTCCAGGGTGATCCCCCGCACCCCGATGCCGAAGTGCCGTGCGGTCAGCGCGTGGCCGAGTTCGTGGGCCAGCACCGAGCCGAGCAACGCACCGACGAACCCGGCGCCGACCAGGTAGCCGGCGGCGGGCGAGAGCTGCAACCGTTGGCCGGCCAACTCGCCGTAGAGCACGATGATCAGCACTGCCAGCAGCAGGATCGAGGCGTTCAGGTACAGCGGCACCCCGAAGATCCGACCGACCTGTAGGCCGGAACGCCGGCCTGGCTGCGGCTGCCTGCTCTGTTCCACCGAGCCGATGCTACGCGGCCGGAGATCACCTGTTCGGTGCGGCGGCGGCTGCACTGTCGTACCGGTGCCTTAATGTTCCACGGCATGACAGCGGATCCGGTGATCACACAGCAGGTTGCGACCGCGGCCCCGTTGCCGCCGACCGTGCGGGCCTCGCTGTCACCCTCACGGGCGGCCGACTTCAAGACCTGCCCCCTGCTCTACCGTTTCCGCAGCATCGACCGGCTGCCCGAGCGGCCCACGGTCGAGCAGGCCCGGGGCACCCTCGTGCACGCGGTGCTGGAGCGGCTGTTCGACCTGCCGGCGGCCGGCCGCACCCCGGAGGCCGCCGGTGATCTCGTCGTCCCGCAGTGGGACCGGCTGGTCACCGAGCAGCCGGAGCTGGCCGGGCTGTTCACCGACGAGGGGCAGGTCGACCCGGCCGAGTTCCTGCGTTCGGCGGCGAGCCTGCTCAAGGGCTACTTCGCGGTGGAGGATCCGCGCCGGTTGGAGCCGGCCGAGCGGGAGAGTCTGATCTCCGCGGTGATCGACGACGAGTTGCTCATCCGCGGCTACCTGGACCGGCTGGATGTGGCCCCCGACGGCGCCTTGCGGGTGGTGGACTACAAGACCGGCGGGGCGCCCCGCGAGGCCTTCGAGTCTCGGGCCTTGTTCCAGCTCAAGTTCTACGCGCTGGTGCTGTGGCGTACCCGGGGGGTGGTGCCCCGGGTGCTGCGGCTGCTCTACCTGCGCGACGCCGAGGTGTGCGACTACGCCCCGGAGGAGGAGGAACTGGTGCGTTTCGAACGCACCGTGGTGGCGCTGTGGCGGGCCATCGAGCAGGCCACCACCGCGCAGGATTTCCGGCCCCGTCCCAGCCGGCTCTGCGACTGGTGCAGCCATCAGGCCCTCTGTCCCAGTTACGGCGGCACCCCGCCGCCGTTTCCGGAGCAGGCCGCGATACCCGACCCGCTGCGTGATGCCCGGTCCCGTCCGGCGCAGCCCGGCGCGGACGAGTGACCCTCGTCCCCAGGGAGGAGCCCGGGGTCACCACCCGGGATGATCTTTCCTGGGGACGGAGCGGCTAGCGTCGGGCTGTGTACACAGGGCTGAGGCAGCGGCTGCGTCGGCGTCCGCTGGTCGCCGACGGCCTGCTGGCGGTCGGGCTGGTCCTGGCCGAGGCCTTGCTCACTCTGCTGACCCCACGGGAGTTCTGGCCCCGGTCCCTGCCGGTGGCTCTGGGCTGGAGCCTGCTGTGCGCCGCTCCGGTGATCCTGCGCCGGTTGGCGCCCTGGGCCGCCGTGACCGCCGCGGTGGCGACCCTGGTCCTGCCGATGCTGTTCGAGGCGAACGTCGCGACGCAGAGTTTCACCTTCGCCGTGCTCACGTACACCCTCGCCGCCCACCACGCGGTGCGCCCGGCGTTGCTGGCCGCCGTGCTGCTGTGGGTGCCGGTGTCCCTGGTCAACGCGCTGGTGCTGCCGGCGGAGTCGCTGCCCCAGCTCAGCTCGGCGTACCTGATCGCGAACAACCTGCTGGTGGGGATCGTGTCCTTCTCGGTGGGTCGGGCCGTGCACGCCCGACGTACCTCGATCGAGGCCCTGCGGGAGCGGGCCCGGGTGGCCGAGGCGAACCAGCGGGCCCTGGCCGAGCAGGCGGTCGCGGACGAGCAGCGCCGCATCGCCCGGGAACTGCACGACGTGGTGGCCCACCACGTCAGCGTGATGGGGGTGCTGGCCACCGGGGTCCGGCGGGTGCTGCGCCGTGACCCGGACGCCGCCGACGAGGCCGTCGCCACCATCGAGGAGACCAGCCGGGCCACCCTGCGGGAGTTGCGACGGCTGTTGGATGTGCTGCGTACCGAGGCGGAGCCGGCCGCCGACCTGGCCCCACAGCCGGGGTTGGCCGGCATCGAGACCCTGGTCGAACAGGTGCGCGAGGCCGGGCTGCCGGTGACCTTCACGGTGGCCGGCACCCCGGGGCCGGTGGAGCAGGGGGTGGCGCTGACCGTGTACCGGATCGTGCAGGAGGCGTTGACCAACGCCCTGAAACATGCCGGTCAGGCCACCGCCCAGGTGCGGGTCGGTTTTCCCGGTGACGCCGTGGAGGTGGAGGTCACCGACACCGGCCGGGGACCGGCACCCGGGCACCGCAGGGTCGGGCACGGCCTGGTCGGGATGCGCGAGCGGGTCGCCCTCTACGGTGGTGTCCTGCGCACCGGGGCCCGCACCGGCGGCGGCTACCGGGTGTACGCGCGCATCCCGGTCGAACCCCTGGCCGACGCCCGGTGAGCGGCACCCTGACCCCGGAGGATGAGATGGCCGAGCCGACGACGTCGACCCGACCGGTGCGCATTCTGCTCGCCGATGACCAGCCGTTGCTGCGTACCGGATTCCGGATGGTGCTCGGCGCGGAGCCGGACCTGGACATCGTGGCCGAGGCCGGCGACGGCGCGGAGGCGGTGGAGTTGTCCCGTCGGCTGCTGCCCGACGTGGTGTTGATGGATGTGCGGATGCCCCGGATGGACGGAGTCAGCGCCACCCGGGCGATCGTCGAGGCCCAACTGCCGGTCCGGGTGCTGATCCTGACCACCTTCGAACTCGACGAGTACGTGGTGGGTGGGCTGCGGGCCGGGGCCAGCGGCTTCCTGGCCAAGGACGTGCCGGCCGAGGATCTGGTGGCGGCGATCCGCACGGTGGCCGCCGGTGAGGCCGTGGTGGCCCCCCGCATCCTGCGCCGGCTGCTGGACCGCTTCGCCGACGTGCTGCCCGATCCGGCGGCCGCCCCACCGCCGGCGTTGAGCAGGCTCACCGACCGGGAACGGGAGGTGCTGGTGCAGGTGGCCCGAGGGCTGTCCAACGCGGAGATCGCCCGGACCCTGTCGGTGAGCGAGACCACCATCAAGACCCATGTCGGACATGTGTTGACCAAGCTCGGGCTGCGCGACCGGGTGCAGGCGGTGGTGTTCGCGTACGAGTCGGGTCTGGTCCGGCCGGGGGCGTAACGTGACCGTTGCATCGGTCACATAGGGTGACGTTCTGCACCTAAGGCGGTTGCCGTTCACGGGGGTAAAGTCGCGGATCGTCGTCGGGACGACGAGCCTCAGCGCCACTCATCGTGCTGGTCGGGGTTAACCCTGACCCCGAGTGGGGGGCTACCCGCAGTCGGAAATCCGCCGCATCTCCGCCCGGAGTTGTAGGGAACCACGGCGCTTGGCGCAGATGATTGAAGGCGTGCCGAGATCCACCGGGGGCGGCACGAGATGAACAGCGACGGAGAGGTTCTTGACGTGACCGCTACGACAGGCCGATCGGCAGAGGCCGCAGCCCGGGCGAGCGACGTGTGGAAGGTTTACGGCAGCGGCGAGGCTCAGGTCATCGCGCTACGGGGGGTCACTGCCGAGTTCGAGCGTGGCCGGTTCACCGCGATCATGGGCCCCTCGGGCTCCGGCAAGTCGACACTGATGCACTGCCTGGCCGGGCTGGACACGGTCACCCGGGGCACGGTGCACGTCGGCGACACCACGGTCACCGGCCTGGGTGACGCCGGCCTGACGAAGTTGCGCCGGGACAAGATCGGCTTCATCTTCCAGCAGTTCAACCTGCTGCCGACGTTGACCGCCAAGGAGAACATCCTGCTGCCGCTGTCCATCGCCGGTCGCAAACCCGACCCGGCGTGGTACGACACCGTGATCGACACGGTCGGGCTGCGGGACCGCCTCGATCACCGGCCGGCCCAGCTCTCCGGTGGCCAGCAGCAGCGGGTGGCGTGCGCGCGGGCGCTGGTGGCCCGCCCCGAGGTGATCTTCGCCGACGAGCCGACCGGCAACCTGGACTCCCGCGCCGGCGCGGAGGTGCTCAACTTCCTGCGCAACTCCGTACGCCAGCACGGTCAGACCATCGTCATGGTGACCCACGATCCGACCGCCGCCGCGTACGCCGACCGGGTGGTCTTCCTCGCCGACGGGCAGATCGTCTCCGAGCTGATCGAGCCGACCGCCGACACCGTGCTGGACACGATGAAGAAGCTGGACACCCTTACCGAGGTGGCCGGCTGATGTTCCGGGCGACACTGAAGAGCCTGCTGGCCCGCAAGGTCCGGCTGATGTTGTCCGGCCTGGCCGTGGTGCTGGGCGTGATGTTCGTCTCCGGTGCCTTCGTCCTCACCGACACCCTCGGCCGTACCTTCGACCAGATCTTCGCCGACGCCTACGAAGAGGTCGACGTCAGTGTGGCCGCCAAGCCCAAGGTGCAGGGCAACGGCATGGAGGGCATGCAGGTGGCCAGCCCGGTGCCGGCCGCCGCCCTGCCGACGGTCCAGGCGGTCGAGGGGGTGGCCGAGGCCACCGGTGTGGTGCTCGCCGACGGGGCCCGACTGATCGGCAGCAACGGCAAGGTGGTCGCCTCCTTCGGGCCTCCGCAGATGGGCGGCAACTGGGTCGGCCAGGGCGACCTGGTGCAGTTGCGGGATGGCCGGGAACCGCAGGCCGACGACGAGATCGTGATCAACAAGGGTCTGGCGACCACGGCCAAGGTGGCCGTCGGCGACCGGGTGGGGGTGCTCACCCTGGCCCCGCGCAAGGACTTCACCATCGTCGGCATCTTCGGCTACAGCGGCGACCGGGACTCCATGGGTGGCGCCAACGAGATCCTGTTCACCACCCCGGTGGCGCAGCAGCTGATGCTCGGTGAGCCGGACGTCTACAGCAACATCGTGGTGACCGCCGCAGCGGGGGTCTCCGACACCCAGTTGCGCGACTCGGTGGCCGCCGCGGTCGGCGACGGCTACGAGGTGAAGACCGGTGAGCAGCTCTCCGCCGAAGCCTCCGCCGGGCTGAAGGAGGGGCTCTCCTTCTTCAACCGGATCCTGCTCGGCTTCGCCGCGGTGGCCCTGCTGGTCGGCACCTTCCTCATCCTCAACACCTTCTCGATCATCGTGGCGCAGCGCACCCGCGAGCTGGCTCTGCTGCGGGCCGTCGGTGCCAGCGGCAAGCAGATCATCGGCTCGGTGGTGCTGGAGGCCATCGCCATCGGCCTGATCGCCGCGGTGTTCGGCCTGGCCGCCGGCATCGGCATCGGGGCCCTGCTGGCGGCCCTGTTCAGCAACCTCGCCGGCGGGATGGACCTGGCCGGGATCGGGGTTCCGGCCTCCGCGGTGATCGGCGCCTTCGGGGTCGGCCTGGTCATCACCGTGCTGGCGGCGCTGCTGCCGGCGCTGCGGGCCGCGCGGATCCCCCCGATCGCGGCGATGCAGGACGTCGCCACCCCGGACCGCCCCCTTACGAAGATCACCATCGCCGGGGCGGTGGTCACCGCGATCGGCGCCACCCTGCTCTTCCTCGGCCTGGGCGGATACGCCGGAGGCAACACCCTGGCCACCATCCTGGGTGGGGTGCTGTTCGCCTTCATCGGGGTGGCCCTGCTGACCCCGCTGATCAGCAAGCCCGTGGTGGCCGCCCTGGGGGCGATCTTCTCCGGCTGGGTGCCCGGCAAGCTGGGCCGGCTCAACTCCGGCCGCAACCCCCGCCGTACCGCCATCACGGCCGCCGCCCTGATGGTCGGCATCGCCCTGGTCACCGGCATCACCGTCATCCTGGACTCGGCCAAGAGCAGCATCAGCGGCCTGGCCCAGGACACCGTCAAGGCGGAACTGGTGATCGCCGGGGCGCAGTCCGGCCCCCGCCCCCCGACCTTCGACCCCGCCGTGCTGGAGGAGGCGAAGACCATCCCCGGGGTACGGCTGGTCGACGGCCTCTACGGCGACATGTCCCTGGTCGACGGCGAGCGCACCTACACCGGAGCGGTGACCGAACCGGCCGCCCTGCGTCAGGTCTACAGCCTGACCGCCTCCGCCGGGAACATCGACCGGCTGGGCCCCGGTGAGCTGCTGGTCAGCACGGACACCGCGAAGGACCGGGGCCTGTCGGTCGGCTCGACCGTGCCGATCCAGTTCGCCCGGGGTGAGGTGCAGACCTTCACCGTCACCGGCGTCTTCGACGACTCACCGCTGTTCACCGGGGTGCAGATGGTGGTGCCGACCCAGTCGGCCGCCGACTTCGCCATCCCGCAGCCCATCCAGGGCTTCGTCCAACTGGAGTCCGGCACCTCGGTCGACCAGGTGCAGCCGCGCGTCGAGGCGTTGCTGGCCAACAGCCCCGAGGTCTCCGTGGTCAGCCTCGACGCCTACATCGAGCAGCAGGCCGGTCAGCTCGAAAGCCTGCTCACGATGATCCGCATCCTGCTGGCGCTGGCCATCGTGATCGCCGTACTCGGCATCATCAACACCCTGGCCCTGTCGGTGCTGGAGCGGACCCGGGAGCTGGGCCTGCTGCGCGCCATCGGTCTGAAGCGGTCGCAGACCATGGGCATGATCACCGTGGAGGCGGTGGTGATCTCGGTGTTCGGCGCGCTGCTCGGCGTGGTCGTCGGCACCGGACTGGGTGCCGCCGTGGTCGAGGCCCTGCGCGACGAGGGCATCACCGACCTGGTGCTGCCCTGGGGCCAGATGGGGGTCTTCCTCGGCCTGGCCGCCCTGATCGGGGTGATCGCCGCGGTGCTGCCGGCGATCCGCGCCGCCCGCATCAACGTCCTGGGCGCCATCGCCCACGACTGAGGTGTGTGTAAGGAAGGGCCCCCTGTTAACGCCTGGTGCGGTACAGGGGGCCCTTCTTAACATCCAGCGGCCGCCGGCGCAGGCGTCAGGTGCGGCTGGGACGGCGGCAGTGCAGACGTCAGGCGGCGGAGCGGGCGAGCAGGGCGGCCAGCAGCTCCAGGTCCGCCGCCAGCAGGCTCTCCACCTGATGTACGCCGTCACGGGGCGCCAACGGCACCTCCGCCGGCACGGCCAGCACCGCCGCTCCGGCGGCCACCGCGCTGGCCACCCCGGTGACCGAATCCTCGATCGCCACACACCTGTCGATCGGTACGCCGAGCAGCCGCGCCGCCGTCAGATAGGGCTCCGGGTGCGGCTTGGTCGCCTCCACCTCGTCACCGCAGACCACCACGTCGAAGCTGGACCGGCCCAGGGTGTCCAGGGCGATCTCGACCAGCGCCCGGCCGCTGGAGGTGACCAGGGCCGTCGGGACCTGGGCCGCCCGTACCGCCTCCAGCAGGGCCAGGGCACCCGGGCGCCACTGCAGGCCGGCACGGAACAGTTCGAGGATCCGCCGGTCGATCCACGCCGCGCTGGCCGCCGGATCTCGGTGCGGCTGACCCAGGTCCTCGTGCAGGATCCGCATCGAGTCCGCCATCCCGGTGCCGACGATCGCCCGCCGCGCCTCGGCCGAGAGGCTGCCCCCGTACGTCTCGGCCAGCTCGGCCAACGCCACATCCCACAGTCGCTCGCTGTCGACCAGGGTGCCGTCCATGTCGAACAGCACGGCGGCGGGGTGACTGGTCACCGGATCCTCCTCGCATCGGGTACCCGATGAATCCTGTCAGCCCCGCACCACCGTACGCCCGACCCGGTGACCTTTCTCAACCGAGCCCGCAGGCCGACAGCGACCGCTCGTAGCCCCGGAAGAACGCCTCCGCGCGCTGCTCCGGGGTGCCGTGCGAACCCTCCGCGAACCACGGCTGACCGGGATCGTCACCGACGGCCAACAGGCCCTCACGGAACTCGTCCAGGTCACCCTCGTCGAGGGTCAGCCACCCGGCCTCCACCGCACCACCCAGGTAGGCCCCGGCCATGCAGTCGGCCTGCAACTCCTGCTGGATGGTGAAGTTGTACTGGACCCCCAGGCGGGTCTGGATCCCGTGGGCGTACTCGTGGCCGATCAGGTAGTACACGAAGGCGTCACCCACCTGCCGGAACGCCCCGAAGGACCAGTTGATGTCGTACGCGATGAAGTCGCTGACCGTGCAGTAGACCGCGTTGTTGCGGGGCACCTCCTGCCCACCGCAGGACACCTCACCATCCCGCTGGTACGCGATCACCCGCCGGATCGGCCGCAACGAACTCCCGGACGCCTCGAACTGCGCCGCCCAGAAGCGTTCGGCGGTGCGGCGGGCCGTCTCCACGTCCTCCTGGAACTCCTCGACCGTGTCGGTGCCGTCGGCCCGGGTGGTCACCTCCCCGCTCGGCGACGCCGGTTCCCGCTGCCCGGTCGGCGCACCCGGCTGGCCGACCGGATCGACCATGCACGCCGCAGCGGCCACCAGCGCCACCGCCAGACCGATGAACCTCCCCCGACGCCCCTGCCGCTCGCCTGCCGCCACCGCATCCTCCCGCCTCGGCGATGCCGGATGTCATACCCCCACGGTACGACCGACATGCCCCTCGCCGTTTCGTACGCCGTGCCGCCCTCCCCGGTTCACCGGCGCGGCGTCACGGGCGGTGCGACCCTGCACCGGCGGGGCGTCACGGGCTGGCGGCGAGGAAGATGAAGGCGGCGAACAGCACCAGGTGCACTCCGCCCTGCAACAGGGTGGCCCGCCCCGGCACCACGGTCAGCACCCCGGTGACCACGGTCAACGCCAGCAGGGTGACCTGGGTACCGCCGAGGCCGAGCAGCAGCGGCCCCTCCAGCCAGATCGAGGCGATCGCGATGGCCGGGATGGTCAGGCCGATGCTGGCCATCGCCGAACCGAGCGACAGGTTGAGGCTGATCTGCACCCGGTCCCGGCGGGCGGCACGGGCCGCGGCCAGGGTCTCCGGCAGCAGCACCAGCAACGCGATGATCACCCCGACGAAGGCCGGCGGCAGATTCACCGCGGCCACCCCCGCCTCGATCGCCGGGGACACCGACTTGGCGTCACCGACCACCGCCACCAGGGCCACCAGCAGCAGCCCGAGACTGATCAGCGCCTGCCGGGTCGACGGCGGGTCGGCGTGCACCTCCTCCGGCAGGGTCTCCCCTCCGCTGCCCACCGGCAGGAAGTAGTCCCGGTGCCGACCGGTCTGCACCATCACGAACAGGGCGTACAGGGCCAGCGACACCACTGCCGCGAAGGTCAACTGGACCGGGCTGAACTGCGGACCGGACCGCCCGGTGGTGAAGGTCGGCACCACCAGACTGAGGGTGGCCAGGGTGGCCACCGTGGCCAGGGCGCCACCCGTACCCTCCGGGTTGAACACCGCCAGTCGGCGGCGCAGCGCCCCGATCAGCAACGACAACCCGAGAATGCCGTTGCAGGTGATCATCACGGCGGCGAAGACCGTGTCCCGGGCCAGGGACTGGGTCTTCTCCCCACCACTGATCATCAGCGTGACGATCAGGGCCACCTCGATCACGGTGACCGCCACCGCGAGCACCAGCGATCCGTACGGCTCACCGACCTTGTGGGCGACCACCTCGGCGTGGTGCACGGCCGCGAGGACCGCGCCGGCCAGGAACAGGCCCACGATCACGACCATGATGCCGTCGAGCTTCTGCCCCCAGGTCAGTACCAGGACCACCAGGGCAGCGATCGGTACGAACACGGTCCAGCTGGTCAGGGTGCGGCGCAGGGCGAGCATGATCTACATCCTGCCAGCCATCATGATCATCAACGGCGAAGCCTCCCCACAGTCCCCCGTCCGCGCGGCCCACCACGACCCCCGGCGACCCGCCCCACCACCGCCCACCACGACCCCGGCCCATCCAGCTCACCACGACGCCCGGCGGGCGGCCCAGCCGCCGCCCACCGTTTCACCGAAACGGCGCCTACAGCCCGTCCCCGATACCACCGTTACGCCGAAACGGAGTCGATCATCCGGCGGATCGTGGGTCAGCGGCCAACTTCGGTCCGCCGCCCGCCAGGTCGGTCGGCGTCGGCCGTACGGCCGTCGGGCAAGGGCCGCCGCCAGCCGGTCTCGGCGAGAACAGCCCGGCGATGATCAGCCGGCGCGGATCAGATCCAGCGCGTGCACCGCCAGCCGGACCGCTGTCGGCCGCATCGCCGCCGCCTGCTCGTCGCTCACCGAACTCACCACTGTCAGCCGAACCTCCATGATCACGTTGGCGTCCAGGATCTCGATCCTGACATCATCCCGGAGCTGCTGATAGCGGACCGCATCGGCGACGATCTCCGAACCGCCCTCGAACGGCTCCGCCGAAGTCACCGTGGCGGAACGCTCGAACCCGGCACGAGCCTCGCCCACCCCACCAAAGCTCTGCACCTTCAAGAACACGAACCCGCCGCGGAACTCATCCCCCTCGAAGAAACTCTTGGCGCACCGGAAGTTGGGGCCACGATCGTCATTTACCGGCGGAATCGGCGTCGGCTCGCCGCCGAAGGCCGGCGTGGCGAGCGCGTAGTCGACACGGTCGCAGAGGTCGTCCGGCACGGCGCGAATCGCGTCAGACGACGCCGTCGCATCCGGCACCCCGTCACTGGCACAGCCCGTCAGCAACAGAACCGGTAGCACCGCACCGGCCACCACGGTCAGCGCCACACGAGCAGGAAAGATCGTCACGGCGGGTGAGTGTGCCAGACCCGCCGACCGCCGTGAAGATCCGATCGACGCGCGCGGACGTCCCGAGCCACAGCAGCGACCACGCCTGACCACACCGCCTGGTGCGGTCAGGCACTGAGCTCGACAGTGCGCCGGTGACGCCCTTGCCCCTACTTGGCGTTGTATTGATCTCGTTGGCAGGCATCGGCGATCAAAGCGGACGCCACGCCGCGCCACCTCGGACGCGGGCAGTCATCATCGGTCAGCATTGGTCGCCGCTGGTTCACCTCGCACGGCCTGGCGACGGCATGATCTTGGTATGCAAAGCGCCGGCTTCGAGGGGTCTGAACCCCATGCGCCCACGGTAGCGACCGAACATCATCAATCCGACCGATCGGCGCTCCGACCAGCGCGGGGCCTACCGACGCTTTGCCAAGGCTGGTCGCCGTTGGTTGCTCTCGGTTGTACCCGAGTCTGTACCCGACGGTCTTGTCGCTCCCGAACGATCCGGCGCGTCCGGCGGCTAGCTAGTAGAACTGACTCATCCGCCTGGCCGCTTGCTCCAGCCTCTCCACTAGGTGCGGCAAGGTCTCGGCGGCTGCGGCCGCAGCACGGGCACTGCGGTCGAAGCCGCTGGCCCCAAAGACCTCGGCTGCATACGCAGCGGCCCTGGCGCTGCTGTCAAAGTCGCCCCCGCCGAGCACTTCTGCCGCATAGGCAAGGGATCGCGCCGTCTGGGCGCTCACGCCACCTCCAGCCGCCGAGAGGGTCGTGATGATGCCCTTCAACTCCACAACGGTCTCGGCATTCGCGACACCGGTCTCCTCCAAGCGCTTGGTCACGGCCTCAAGCCGCTTCAATGGGGGTTCAGCCAGTTCCGTCAGCACCTTGCCGAGCGTCTCAGCGTCGGGCACACGCAATCTGGCAAGCACTGCACCCGCCTCGCCCTCGTGGCGAGCTTTCCAGGACTTCAGCACCTCGGGCGTATACCGGCTCTCGTCGCCGTCTACCTCCTCGTGATGCGCCAAACAGAGCAGGAGGAGGTTGGCAAACGAGTCACGCTCCTCAGGTGGCATGTCCCCCTGGAACCGAGCGGCCTTCGGCTTCACGCCATAGATGTGAGCGACCTGCGAGTTCTTCTGATACACACCGGGCCGGACCTCCAGCACGACCGGCATGGGGCAGTTCGGGGCGTAGCACTGGCCGTTGCTAACAGTCCAGAGAGCGGCCAGCATCGCGGGAGGGAGATTCCTTCGCTCGCCAGCGCCCTCGGCGCGAGGCTTGGGTGTCGTCGTCATCGCCACAGAATGTCACCGAGGTACGACACAAGGCTACGACCTCAGAGCAGGGCTCGATGACAGCAAGATCGCATTTCCGGCCACCACTCACCGCCCGCCCCCCCTTGCTGCCCTAGCCATCCCGTCGGCCTTCGTCCGCACTCTGTGGAGTGGGTGGGGCCTGCCTGGTCAAGGTGGAGCACCCAGCGGCTGAACGACCTTGACCAGGCAAGCCCCACCCACTCGGCTCGCCCGGACGAAGGTTGTCGGGGTGGCCCCAACCATCCCAGAGTGCCCGAGCGCCCCGCCGGAGGCACTGCTCTTGTGACTGGTCTACATGGAGCCCCGGATCTGCCATTGACCATGGCGGCCTGGGGCTTCGTCGTATGTCGCGCCGCCGGCGGGCTGGAACCGTCGCGCTGGCGGCCGAAGGCCAGAGGCGCGGCGGCGGGCCGGCAGCGTGGGGACTCCCCCCGCTGCACGAACACATCGCCATCTTCCTGACCGCCACCGCGCCGTCCTTCGGGCCGGTGCATCACCGGGTGGTCAAGGTCCACGCCGCCGACTGCCGACGCAAGGACGGCTGCACCTGCCGACCCGCCGTCTGCCACCCGTTCGGCCGCACCTGCCCCCACGGCCACGAACTGCGCTGCGGCAACCGGCACAAGGCCGGCGACAGCCAGCTCGGACAGCCGCTGTGTCTGGACTGCTACGACCACGCTGGCCAGGTCGTGTGGAACCACGAAGCGCCCGAACTGTGGCGCCGCACCATCCAACAAGTCGACCGCGAACTACGCCGCCTCGGCCGTGCCCACGGCGTCGAGCTATGCCGCCGCTACATCAAGGTCTACGAATTCCAGGTACGCGGCGTCGTGCACTACCACGCCCTGATCCGCCTCGACGGCGAGAACCCCGACTGCCCCGGCGCGATCGTCCCACCCCCACCCGTGATCACCCGCGACATGTTCGCCGACGCCGTCCAGGCCGCGTTCGTCAAGACCGCCTACACCTCCAACCCGCACCCGGCCAACGACGGGCACGGATGGCGGATCGCCTGGGGTGACAAGGGCCTGGACATCAAACACGTCAACGCCCCCGGCGGAGAGGTCAACCTCGCCCAGATCACCGGCTACATCGCCAAGTACGTCACCAAAAGCACCGAGGTCACCGGCCTGAACCTGCGCCGCGTCGACGACCTGTCCGTGGAAATCCACGGCGACCCGACCACCCACCTTGGGCGACTCATCCGGGCCTGCTGGGACCTCGGCGAACACCCCGACTACCAGCGGCTACGCCGATGGGCACACCAGTTCGGCTACGGCGGCCACATCACCACCAAAAGCCGCGCCTTCTCCGTCACCCTCGGCTTCCTCCGCATGCAGCGCACCATCTGGCGACGCACCGAAGGCCACCCCCACACCTGGGACGACGAACAAGCCGAACGCGTCATCTACGAACTCGGCTACCAAGCCACCGGCTGGATCACCACCGGAGACGCCCTACTCGCCAACACCGCCGCCGCCATGGCCCGCGCCCGACACCTTGCCGGACTCGACGCCCTGGCCGACGAGCAGGCGGACCACCACCGGACCGCCGCCCAACCCCTGGCCGCTTGACACGTACGTGTCAACGACCCGTGAACCCGTTCCTTGACAACTCCACAGAGCACGAATCTCCAGCACAACCTCTCAAGTCAGAGAGCACCTTGCGCCGCAGACAGGACAGAACCCTCGCTTGGCGTTCGAGGTGATGTTGGTACGGCACTTGGCGCAACGGCCGTCCTCCCAGAGCCCTTGGTCGGGTCCGAGTCCGCCCTCGTAGTAGTCGCGGTCCGGCCACGCGACCAGCTCAAGGTCAATATCCCCGCGCTCTCCCTCGTCGGTCGTCGCCGTCGCCAAGACCAAGGTCGTTCGCAACCCGTGCCCGTCCTCGGTGTAGCGGCAGAACCTGCCGCATGACATCGACAAGCTCACGAACGGGCAACGCTGCGAGCTGTTCTGCCAGGCCATGCCGATCTTCGTCCGTGGTCATGAAGCCGACCATACGCACGAATTCACGATCTACCGAAAGGAGCCGAGATGACCCCACCCACCACCCCGGAACCGCTCTGGGAAATCGAAGACGTATCCGCCTACCTGCGGGTCCCCGTTCAGACGCTCTACCAGTGGCGCAAACGCAAGTACGGCCCACGCGCCGCCCGCGTCGGCCGGCACCTACGCTACGACCCCGACGTGGTGCGCGCCTGGTTCGCCGAGCAGTCCAAGGCGGCCTGACATGGCCCACATCGTTGACCGCTGGTACCGCAGCATCGTCGGCCCCGACGGCAAAACCCGGCAGGAACCCAAGCCGGAATGCGGACAGGGAATGCGCTACCGGGTCCGCTACATCGCTCCCGACGGTAAGGAGAAGTCGCAGTCCTTCCCGGACCGGAAGAAACGCGAGGCACAGGCTTTCCTCGCCAACGTCCAGGCCGACATCCTCAAGGGAACCTACGTCGATCCCGACGCCGGCCGCACCACCTTCAAGCAGTACGCCGACGAATGGCTCGCCGCAGCGACCACCGACGTACTGACCCACGACCGCATCGAGTACGAACTCCGGCTGCACGTCTACCCGGTGCTTGGCAACATGGCGATGGCGTCGATTCAGCCGGCGACGATCCGGAGTTGGGCACGCGGGCTACAGGAGAAGGGACTTTCAGCCGGCTACCGTCGGGTTCTATTCAGCGACGTGTCAATGATCCTGAACGCTGCGGTGGACGACAGGAAGATCGTCAGCAACCCGTTCGCGGCCAAGAGCGTCCAGCGTCCCCGCCACGTTCCCAACAAGTTGCAGCCCTGGTCCGTCGACCAGCTCACCGCGTTTCGCGCGAAGATGCCGGACCGCTACCGGGTCAGCGTCGACCTGGGCGCGGGCTGCGGCATGCGGCAGGGAGAGATCTTCGGCGTGAGCCCCGCCGACCTAGACCCGACACGGCCCGTTCTCCACGTCGTCCGACAGGTGAAGCTCGTACGTGGGGCACTCATTTTCGCCCCACCCAAAGGCGGCAAGACTCGGGAGGTTCCCCTCCCGGCCTCGGTGTCGCGCCGCCTGGCCGAACATGCCGAGCAGTACCCGCCGGTAGAGGTCGCCTTGCCCTGGGCAACTCCGACCGGCGACCCGACGTCGGTCACGCTCTACCTGAGCAGCGCGGACGGCCTGCCGCTCAGCCGTTCGAAGTTCAATCCTGGCGTCTGGAAGCACGCGATCCGGGCCACCGGCATCCCGGACGACCGGCGCAACGGGATGCACGTCCTGCGGCACACCTACGCCTCGGTTCTCCTGGATGCCGGGGAGAGCATCAAGGCCCTGTCGACGTACTTGGGCCACGCCGACCCCGGATTCACCCTGCGGACCTACACCCACCTGTTGCCCACCAGTGAGGACCGCACCCGCCGCGCCATCGACAAGGCGTTCGGTGAGGACCAGGCCGACGACGACGGTTCGGACGCCCGTGACGGCCTGGGGACGGCATGATCATGGTTCAACGCCTACCGCAGGTGCCGGAAGTGCAGGTCACGGCACCTGCGGTCATCACTTGGCGTTGAAGTAGCTCGCCTCCGGGTGGTGGACGACGATGGCGTCGGTGGCCTGCTCCGGCATGAGCTGGAACTCCTCGGACAGTTGCACCCCGATGCGCTCCGCGCCGAGCAACTCCACGATCTTCGCCCGGTCCTCCAGGTCGGGGCAGGCAGGGTAGCCGAACGCGTACCGGCAGCCCCGGTAGTCGGTGCGCAGCAGGCCGGCCAGGTCGGCCGGGTCCTCGTCGGCGACCGTACGGCCGTCGGGCAGGGTCAGCTCGGCGCGTACCCGCTTGTGCCAGTACTCGGCGAGGGCCTCGGTGAGCTGCACGGACAGGCCGTGCACCTCCAGGTAGTCGCGGTACTCGTTGCGGGCGAACAGCTTGGCCGCGTACTCGCTGACCGGCTGGCCCACGGTGACCAGTTGCAGCGCCACCACGTCCAACTCCTCGCCGCGGGGGCGGAAGAAGTCGGCCAGGCAGAGCCGCCGCTCCTGCCGCTGCCGTGGGAAGGTGAACCGGGCCCGCTCGGCGTTCCCGTTCTCGTCCAGCACCACCAGGTCGTTGCCCTCGGAGTACGCCGGGAAGTAGCCGTACACCACGGCCGCCTCCAGCACCTGGTCGGCGATCAGGCGGTCCAACCAGTAGCGCAGCCTCGGTCGGCCCTCGGTCTCCACCAGTTCCTCGTACGAGGGGCCCTTGCCACCCCGCGCACCGCGCAGCCCCCACTGGCCCATGAAGGTGGCCCGCTCGTCCAGCAGCGCCGCGTAGTCGGCCAGCGGCACCCCCTTGACCACCCGGGTGCCGTAGAAGGGGGCGGTCGGCACCGGCACGTCGAGCGCCACGTCGGAGCGGACCGAGGTGTCCGTCAGCTCCGGCAGGGACTCGGCGACCATGGCGCGCTGCCGTTCCCGGCGGGCCCGGCGGGCGGCCAGGGCCGCCTCCCGCTCGGGATCGATGACCGGAGCGCCACCACGCTTGGCGGTCATCACCCGGTCCATCAGGGACAGTCCCTCGAAGGCGTCCCGGGCGTAGTGCACCTGGCCGGGGAACGCCGACCGCAGGTCGTCCTCGACGTACGCCCGGGTCAGGGCCGCGCCACCGAGCAGGACCGGCCAGCGCTCCGCGACCCCGCGCGTGGCCATCTCGGCCAGGTTCTCCTTCATGATGACCGTGCTCTTGACCAGCAGGCCGGACATGCCGATGGCGTCCGCACGATGCTGCTCGGCGGCGTCGAGGATGGCGGAGATCGGCTGCTTGATGCCGATGTTCACCACCTCGTAGCCGTTGTTGGACAGGATGATGTCGACCAGGTTCTTGCCGATGTCGTGCACGTCGCCCTTGACGGTGGCCAGCACGATGCGGCCCTTGCCGCCGTCGTCGGCCTTCTCCATGTGGGGTTCCAGGTGCGCCACCGCGGTCTTCATCACCTCGGCGGACTGGAGCACGAAGGGCAACTGCATCTGCCCGGAGCCGAACAACTCACCGACGACCTTCATCCCGTCGAGCAGGATGTCGTTGATGATGGCCAGCGGCGCGGTGCCGGCGGCCATCGCGGCGTCCAGGTCGGCCTCCAGGCCGTTGCGTTCACCGTCGATGATCCGCCGCTTGAGCCGCTCGTTGAGCGGCAGGGCGGCCAGCTCCTCGGCCCGGGTGGCCCGCGCGGAGGCCGCGTCGACCCCCTCGAAGATCTCGATGAACCGCTGCACCGGGTCGTAGCCCTCCCGGCGCCGGTCGTAGATCAGGTCGAGGGCGATCTCCCGCTGCTGCTCCGGGATCTTCGCCATCGGCAGGATCTTGCTGGCGTGCACGATCGCCGAGGTGAGCCCGGCCTGCACGCACTCGTGCAGGAAGACCGAGTTGAGCACCTGCCGGGCGGCCGGGTTGAGGCCGAAGGAGACGTTCGAGATGCCCAGGGTGAAGTTGACCCCGGGCCAGCGGCGGGCGATCTCCCGGATCGCCTCGATGGTCTCGATGCCGTCGCGGCGGGTCTCCTCCTGCCCGGTGGCGATCGGGAAGGTGAGCGCGTCGATGAGGATGTCCGCGCGGCGCAGCCCCCACCGCTCGGTCAGGTCATTGATCAGGCGCTCGGCTACCCGGACCTTCCACTCCGTCGTACGCGCCTGGCCCTCCTCGTCGATGAGCAGCGCGACCACGGCGGCGCCGTGCTCGGCGACCACCGGCATCACCCGGGCGTACCGGGAGTCGGGGCCGTCACCGTCCTCGAAGTTGACCGAGTTGACCACGCACCGGCCACCGAGCATCTCCAGCCCGGCCTCGATCACCGCCGGCTCGGTCGAGTCGAGCATGATCGGCAGGGTGGAGGCGGTGGCGAACCGGCCGGCCAGCTCCCGCATGTCGGCCGTGCCGTCCCGGCCGACGTAGTCGACACAGAGGTCCAGCAGGTGGGAGCCGTCGCGGGCCTGGCTCCGGGCGATCTCCACGCAGGCCTGCCAGTCGGCGGCGAGCATCGCCTCCCGGAACGCCTTCGAACCGTTGGCGTTGGTCCGCTCCCCCACCATCAGCACGCTGGCGTCCTGGGCGAACGGCACGTGGTGGTAGATCGAGGAGACCCCGGAATCGGTGCGCGGCTCGCGCCGGCCCGGCCGAGTACCGCCCAGCCGCTCGGTGAGCACCCGGATGTGCTCCGGGGTGGTGCCGCAACAGCCACCGATCAGGGAGACCCCGTACTCGGTGACGAAGCGTTCCATGGCGTCGGCCAGCTCCACCGGGGTCAGCGGGTAGACCGCGCCGTCGGCGGTGAGCTGCGGCAGCCCGGCGTTGGGCATCACCGACAGCGGCACCTGGGCGTGCTGGGAGAGATAGCGCAGGTGCTCGCTCATCTCCGCCGGGCCGGTGGCGCAGTTCAACCCGATCAGGTCGATCCCGAGGGGTTCGATCGCGGTCAGTGCCGCGCCGATCTCGCTGCCGAGCAGCATGGTGCCGGTGGTCTCCACCGTGACGTGACAGATCAGCGGGACCTTGCGGCCCACCTCGACCATGGCCCGCTGGGAGCCGACCACCGCCGCCTTGACCTGGAGCAGGTCCTGGCAGGTCTCCACGATCAGGGCGTCCGCGCCGCCCTCGATCAGACCGGCGGCGTTCTCCTGGTAGGCGTCCCGCAGGGTGGCGTAGGCGGCGTGCCCCAGGGTGGGCAGCTTGGTGCCGGGGCCGATCGAGCCGAGCACGAACCGGGGGCGCTGGGCGGTCGAGTAGGCCTCGGCGGCCTCCCGGGCGATGCGGGCACCGGCCGCCGACAGCTCTCGGATGCGGTGCTGGATGTCGTACTCGGCCAGGTTGGCCAGGTTGGCGCCGAAGGTGTTCGTCTCCACGCAGTCCGCACCGGCGGCGAGGTAGGCCTCGTGCACCTCGCGCACCACATCCGGTCGGGTGACGTTGAGGATCTCGTTGCAGCCTTCGAGGCCGTCGAAATCGTCCAGGGTCAGGTCGGCGGCCTGGAGCATCGTCCCCATCGCCCCGTCGGCGATGAGGATCCGGTCTGCCAGCGCGTCGAGTAACGAATTCCGCACGCTGTCAGGTTAGTCCGCTCCGGTATGAACTGAACCCCTGCGCCGCGCAATCCCACATCGTGCCATCGATGGCTCCTGTCCTATTCTAGGGTTATATGCTGATTAGACCGGTCACCGGTGCAGGTCGCGCAGTGCCTGTCGGTTCCACGTCACCGGCATTCGTGATCCCCCTGACTCCGGCCGCCGCACGGGTGTCGGTCGCGATCCGGCGCGGCCGACGGGCCCCATCCGGACACGGCACGTAGGCTGACTGATGTGAGGGACTACAGCGACATCACCATGCACGACTGGCGAACGATCGGGGCCGATTCCCGTGGCGCCGGTGACGCGCGGGGTGAGGTGACGGCGTGACCGAATTCGACGGGCTGCCGGTGCTGCGGTCTCCGGTGGCCATCGCCGCCTTCGAAGGCTGGAACGACGCCGCCGACGCCTCGACCGCCGCAGTCGAGCACCTGGAACAGGTGTGGCAGGCCAGGCCGATCACCGAACTCGACCCGGAGGACTTCTACGACTTCCAGGTCAGCCGGCCCACCATCACGATGTCCGACGGGGCCACCCGGCGGGTGGAATGGCCGACGACCCGCTTCGCGGTGGCCAGCCCGTCCGGCACCGAACGGGACGTGGTGCTCATCCGCGGCATCGAGCCGAGCATGCGCTGGCGCACCTTCTGCGAACAGGTGCTGGAGATCTGCCACAGCCTTGAGGTCGAGCGGGTGGTGCTGCTCGGCGCGCTGCTGGCCGACGTCCCGTACACCCGACCGCTGCCGATCAGCGGCAGCGCCTCCGACGCCGACGCCGCGAAGCGCTACCAACTGACTCCCACCCGGTACGACGGGCCGACCGGCATCGTCGGGGTGCTGCACGACGCCTGCACCCGCGCCGAGGTCGACGCGGTGTCCTTCTGGGTGCACGTGCCGCACTACGCCAACAATCCGCCCTGCCCCAAGGCGACTCTGGCCCTGCTGCACCGGGTAGAGGAGGTGGTCGACCTGCCGGTGCCGATGGCCGACCTGGCCGAGGAGGCCGCCGAGTGGGAGCAGCGGGTACGCAGCGCCGCCGAGCAGGACGCCGAACTCGGCGAGTACGTCCGTGAGCTGGAGGAACGGGTCGGCGACGCCGGCATCACCCCGTTGACCGGGGACGAGATCGCCCAGGAGTTCGAGAAGTACCTGCGCCGCCGAGGCGGCTCCGCCGGCCCCACCGCCGGCTCCTGGTAACCACACCGTTTTCGTAGGCCCCGGGCGACATCGCCCGGGGCCTACTTTTGTATTCACCGACAGGGGTGGCGAGGGTCACCCTGCGTAGGGCATCCTAGGAACCTAGCTGATAGGGGGTCCGGATGCAGATCAACCCGGGGGCGGCGGAGTTTCCGCACCGACAGATCGCCGCGCAGCTCAAGACACAGATCCGGCGCGGAGACTGGGGGCCGGGTGAGCGGCTACCGTCCATCCCGGCCATCGCGGAGATGTTCGGGGTGGCCAAGCAGACCGTGCAACGCGCCGTCGACCAGCTGCGGGTCGAGGGAATCCTGATCACCAAACCCGGCTCCGGTACGTACGTCCGGGGCACCCGGCGGCGACTCAACCGGCTGTCCCGGGGGCGCTACGGCGGCTTCCGCGGCTACCACACCGATCTGGCCGCCCGGTACCGCCAACAACTCGTCTCCGTCGGCCGCTCCCCCGCCCCACCGGAGGTGGCGGACGCCTTCGGCGTACCGGACGGCACCGAACTGCTCTGCCGCCGCCACCTGGTGCGGACCGAGGACTCCCCGGTCGAGGTCGGGGCCTCCTGGTTCCTACCCGCGGACACCGCCGGCACCACCCTGGAACGCGCCGAGGCCTTCGGCCGCCCCCTCTACCAGGAGGCCGAGGAGGCCACCGGACGGCGGTACGCGACCGCCACCGACACGATCACCGCCCGCCAGCCCAGCCGGGAGGAGGCGGAAACCCTCCAGATCCGCCCCGACACCCCGGTCCTGCACCTGCTGCACGTGGCCTACGACGCCCACCGCAAACCCATCGAGGTAGCCCAGGCCACCTGGCCCGGCCCGGTAACCACCCTCACCGAGGAGTACAAGATCCCCGCCCCCACCCCAGACCCGGACCCCGACCCCGGTCTCGTCCTGGGCTGACCTCCCCACCCTCGCGCACCCCCACCTGAGGGGTGCGGGCGTGCGGGTGGGGCTCAGAGGTGGATGCCGAGGAGGGCGTCCAGGGTGGTGGCGAAGAGGGCGGGGGCGGTGGGGTCGGCGGAGGGGTCCGCCGGGGCGGCCAGGGTCCGGTCGGCCCACTCGTCGGCCAGTCGGAGGGCACCGGGCGAGTCGAGGTCGTCGGTGAGGCGGTCGCGTACGGCGGCCAGGAAGGCCTCCCCGGACGGGCCGGCGGGTGCGGCGGCGGCCTGCCGCCAACGGTCCAGGCGCTGGTAGGCGGTGGTCAGCAGGTCATCGGTCCACGACCGGTCGGCCCGGTAGTGGCCGGAGAGCAACGCCAGGCGTACCGCCATCGGGTCCACCTTGTCGGCGCGCAGCCGGGAGACGAAGACCAGGTTGCCCAGCGACTTGGACATCTTCTCGCCGTCCAGGCCGATCATGCCGGCGTGCACGTAGTGCCGGGCGAAGGGCGCCGCCGCGGTCAGCCGCTCGGCGTGCGCGGCGGAACACTCGTGGTGCGGGAAGATCAGGTCGTTGCCGCCGCCCTGCACGTCGACGGTGTTGCCGAGCAGCGCCAGGGCGATCACGGTGCACTCGATGTGCCAGCCCGGCCGACCCTGGCCCAGGTCCCCACCGGGCCAGGAGGGTTCGCCCTCGCGGGCCCCCCGCCACAGCAGCGGGTCCAGGGGGTCGCGCTTGCCGGCCCGGTCGGGGTCGCCGCCGCGCTCCGGGAAGAGTTCCAGCATCTCGGCCCGGGACAGGTTGGACTCGTAGCCGAACCGGGGGGCGGCCGTGATGTCGAAGTAGACGTCGCCGGTGCCGTCCTCCAGGGTGTACGCGGCGTCGTCCTTGAGCAGTTCCAGCACCTTCTCGGCGATCTCCGGGATCGACTCGACCGCACCGACGTAGTGCGCCGGTGGGATGATCCGCAGCGCCTCCATGTCCTCCCGGAACAGGGCGGTCTCCCGCATGGCCAGGACCTTCCAGTCCTCGCCGTCCCGCTCGGCGCGTTCCAGCAGGGGGTCGTCGATGTCGGTGACGTTCTGCACGTACCGCACCTCGTGGCCGGCGTCCCGCCACATCCGCTGCACCAGGTCGAACGTGATCATGGTGGCGGCGTGGCCCAGGTGGGTGGCGTCGTACGGGGTGATGCCGCAGACGTACATGGTCGCCGGGCCCGACGGTTCGGTCGGGTGCACGGCCTGCCGAGCCGTGTCGTACAACCTCAGCGCCCTGCTCCTGCCCGGCAAACGCGGCACCTCGTGCCCCACCCAAGACTCCATGACCGTCAGCCTAACCAGACCGGAGTCCCGCCCACGTCCAGCCGGGGGTGATCAACACCTCAGCTCACAGCGGGGGCCACGGCACCGCCGGCCAGTCCCGGGAGGGCTGCGGAAAACAACCGTGCCGGCACAGTCGGTCGACCCGGGCCGCCAGTTCGGCGATCTCACTGAGGGTGAGGTGTTCGGCGAGTTCGGCGCCGAGGGGGCCACGTAGTTGACCGGCCAGCCGATCGAGCACCTCGACGGCGTCCGCCGGCAGGGACCGCCCGGCCCAGCCCCAGAGCACCGTACGCAGCTTCTCCTCGACGTGGAAGCTGACCCCGTGGTCGACCCCGTAGATCCGGTCCTCGGGACCGACCAGGACGTGCCCGCCCTTACGGTCCGCGTTGTTGATCACCGCGTCGAGGACGGCCAGCCGGGCTAGCCGGGGGTCGTCGGCGTGGGCCAGGGCGTACGGGGTGCCGTCGTCGTCACGGGCCGCGGCGACCGGGATCCACCGGGGTGGTACGGCGTCGGCCGGCACGAACCCGACCAGGGGTTCGACCTCGTCGGGTTCGTCGATCCACAGCTGACAGGAGCCCGGCCCGAAGGGCCCGTCCCGCAGCACGGTCGGCGGCACCAGATCCCAGCCGGTGGCCGCCGACACCAGGTAGGCGGCGACCTCCCGGCCGGCCAGGGTCCCGTCCGGGAAGTCCCACAACGGACGCTCGCCGCGCACCGGCTTGTACACGCAGCGGGCGGTGACGTCGTCGAGACTGAGCACGGCCCGCAGGGTGGTGTTGGAGGCGTCGACCAGTCGCCCTTCGACGGTCAGTTCACCGTCGCGCAGCAGACGCAACGCGGCGCCACCGTCCTGTCGGGGGGTCACGCCGGACGAGGTCACCGGTGATAGCCGTTGTTTCGGGGGCAGAGATGGCCCGCCGGGTCGAGCGGCTGGCCGCAGAGGGGGCAGGGTGGACGACCGGCGTTGACCACCCGCCGGGCCCGTTCGATGAACTCGCGGGTCGCCTCCGGGGTCAGCCGCACCCGGAGCCGGTCGAGGTCCTCGTCGGGCTCGACGTCCTCCGGCTCGTCCTCCTCGGACTCCCCCAACTCCGCCTCGGCCTCGGGTTCACCGACCGCGATCGCCTCGATCACCACGGTGGCCGTGTCCGCATCGAAGGCGAGACCCAGGGTGCCGACCCGGAACTCCTCGTCGACCGGGGTCTCCAGCGGCTCGTTGTCGCCGATCGAGGCCGGCGCCTCGGGTAGCTCCACCCCGAACCGGCGCTGCGCCTCGGTGAGCAGCTCCTCCAACTTCTCGGCCAGCAGGGAGACCTGGACCTTCTCCAACGCGACGCTGACCAGCCGGCCGCCGCCGCGCGCCTGGAGGAAGAACGTGCGCTCCCCCGGCGGCCCGACGGTCCCGGCGACGAACCGCTCCGGCGGCTCGAAGGCGTGCACCTGGTGCGTCATACCCACGACCCTATCCGGCGGCCCCAGGCACCGCGCACCCCACCGACCCGATTTCCGGTACGCTCCCCGACCCGCCTGGCGGCCCGCCCGCCCCGCCCCGGTTCCTCGGCCGGTCACCGGGGCGGGGCGGGCGGTTCACCGGCCGCCTCCGGCGCCACCGCCGACCGCGGCGTCCGAGTCGGTGGGTCGGCTGGTCCGCCGACGCCGCTTACGCTGCGGCGGGACCAGCCCGGCCAGGTCTCCGCCGACATCGTTGAGGCGCAACAGGAACGGACGCAGCGGGGTGTACCGGATCGCGGTCACCGACGCCGGGTCCACCACGATCCGCTGAAAAAAATCAAGGTGTACGCCGAGAGCGTCCGCCACGATCGCCTTGATCACATCGCCGTGGCTGCACGCCAACCAGACCGCCTCGGGGCCGTGCTCGGCGGTCACCCGGGCGTCCCAGTCGCGTACCGTGGCGACGGCGCGAGCCGCCATCTGGGCCATCGCCTCCCCCTGCGGGAAGACCGCCGCGCTGGGATGCTGCTGCACCACCGGCCAGAGCGGCTCCTTGGCCAGCTTCTTCAGCGGCTGCCCCTCCCAGGTGCCGTACCCGCACTCGATGAGCCCTTCCTCGAGCACCGGCGAGACCTGCGGCAGGGCCAGTTCCAGGGTGCGCCGACAGCGGACCAGGGGGCTGCTCACCACGGCCGCCAGGGGCAGTACCCGAAGCCGCTCACCCACCGCGGTGGCCTGAGCCTGACCGGTCTCGTCGAGATCGACCGGTTGGCGGCCGGCCAGTCCACCATCGGCGTTCGCGGTGGTGCGTCCGTGCCGCAGAAGCAGAAGTGTCGCCACGTACCCCACCCTAGGCCGCCGACGCTCACCGGTGGTCTCCCACACCGTCGGCACCATTGGCACCGCCGTACCCGGTCAGGTCGCTCGTGGGTTTCCCGCGCCCGGTCGTACCGTCCGGGGGGTTTGAGCCCTGTCCACCTGACTGCGAGGTTGCCGGGTTTGGGGCCCTGGTATCGGGTGGACCGTTCGGGCGTGGTGCCGGATTCGTCGGGTCGGCTCGGCGGAATGCCGGGCGGGTGCCCGGCGTTGAAATCGGTGGCCGAGCAAGTAGGGCCACGCAAGCGGCAGCGGTCACCGCACCCCATGCGGTACCTTCCCCTCGCCGCCGCCGGTGACCGCCCGCCCTATCTCGGCCGCGAGCGCCTACGACCTGCGGGAATGACCCGCCCCGGCAGGTCGTTGCACCTGATCCGGTGCCGCGAAGACCCCTCGGTCCGCCGCCGCAGATCCCGCTGTCCTGCTCTGTGCGCCATGACGGCGCTGGTGTCGCCCGCCGATCCCCCTTCGCGTCGGCGACGCCCGACCCCCCGAATGGAGCTTCGCCATGAACACCATGCTGCGTAAGAGCGTCCTGGCCCTCGCCGGTTTGACCGTCGCCGGTGGCCTGGCCGCCGGCCCGCTCAATTACGGCACCGCCGACACCACCGAACCGACTCCGACCACCGCCACCACGGCCACGGCCGCCCAGGCGGAGAAGCCCGACACCACCGAGCTGATCCCCCACGGTGTGCAGGGCAACCAGTCCCGCATCGACCTGGACGACGAGCAGGTCGCCAACACCAAGGCGATCATCGCCGCCACCAAG
>NZ_JBEYUI010000035.1:0-50731 GCF_040643455.1 Micromonospora sp. NPDC047134 | reverse complement strand
GATCTTTGTGTGAGAACTCAGATCATGGACAGGGTCCTCCCCATTCCGCTAGACCTCGACCACCACGAATCCCCCCCGATGGTCAAAACACGAGAAGCGCCCGCCCCCTTGGGGCGGGCGCTTCGCGTTTCGGGTGGTGCCAGTGATCAGCCGGCGGCGTTCTTCAGGCAGAGCACCGGGTTCTCCACGTTGCCGCGCAACTCGACGTACGGCAGGGCCGGGTCGGGGCACTTGTCCTTCGAGTCGACCTTCGACACCACGCTGAAGGTCTCCGGCTCCCCGCACACCGCCTCGATGGCGGTCTCGCCGGAGCGCTTGACGCAGGAGCCGACCGCCGGGTCGAAGGCGTTGTCGTCCGAGCCACCGAACTTGCCGAGCAGCAGCAGCAGGCCCAGCGGGATGGCGAGGATCAGCACGGCGGCCACCAGCACCGCGGCTAGCACCCGGCCGTTGCGTACCTTCGGCGGTGGCGCGTCTGCGGCCGGCTCGGCTACCGGCTTGAACGCGTCGAATCGGCCCTGCTCCGGCTCGGCGGCCGGTGCGTCCGGGCTCCACGGCGCGTTCGCCTGCGGCCCCGAGGGGAAGGCCGTGGTGTGGTTGCCGCCGGAATCCGGGCGGGCAGGGGAGCCGTAGGTGACCCCGGGACGGTCGTTCGGGCCGCCGAAGGGGTCCCGAGCGGCACCACCGGACGGGCCGCCGAAAGGATCACCGGGCGGGGCACCGAAGGGGTCACCAGACGGACCGCCGGACGGGCCGCCGAAGGGGTCACGGGAGGCACCACCGGTGGGGCCGCCGAAGCGGTCGGCGGGCGAGGGCGGTTCGGCGTGCGGCTTGACGCCGTTGACCGGGCGGTCGGTCGCCGGGGCGTCGGCGAAGCTCGGCAGGCCCGGCGGGAAGGCGGGTGAGGCCGGAGCGACCGCACCGGCGAAACCGCGCGGACCGGGCTGCTCGTGCTCCCCGAAGCGCGGGTCCGGGCCCTGGTCGAACCGGGGCGCCGAGGGCTGCTCCTCCCGCTCCTGGACCGGCTCCTCCGGTTCCGGGCGGGCCGGTCGGCCGTACACCCGGGGTGCCGGGGTGCCGGTCGGGCGCACCACGTGGTCGGCCGGCGGGGTGACCCGGCTGGTCGTCGGTACGGAGGCGCTGGCCGAGACGGCGCCGGTGGCCGCCGGCGGGGTGGCCCGGCCGACGGACTCGGGCGAGGTCCGAGGGTTGGGGATCGCGGCCTCGGCCGAGGGCTGCGCCTCGTCCTGTCGCGGCTCGGGCTGGCCCCAGCCCGGCTGCTCGCCGCCGGTACGCGGGCCCTGCGGGTGCTGCTCGCCGGAGTACTGGCCCGGGGCGGGGTAGTCGGCCGGGGGTACGGCGGCCAGGCTGGCACCGGGGACCCGCTGTTCCTGCGGGGGCAGCGGAACCATGTTGGCCGGCGAGATGCCCGGAGCCGGGGCGGGCTGATAGACCGGGCTCTCGTCGGAACGACCGGCCTCGGCCCGGGGCGCACCGGCCTCGGGCGCTCCGCTGCTGCCCCACGCCTCACCGGGGGCCCACGGCTCGACCTCGCCCAGCGGCGCGCGGTCGGTGCCGGTACGCGAGGGCAGGGGCGTAGCCGAACCAGAGGTCTCGGTGGGGGTCCAGGCGGCAGCCGGGCGGTCCTGGCCCGGGGGCGACCATTGGGGCCGTTCGTCGGCCGGGCCGCCGCTGCCGGACCAGCCGGTCGGCTCGGCCTGCTGCGGGGTGGCCCAGTCGGGCTGTGCGGGTCGGTCGTTGCCGGGCTGCCGCTCGTCAGTCGACCGTTGGTCACCGGCCCAACCGCCGGTCTCCGGCTGCCGGGCCTGGCCGCCGGTGGCCCAGCCGGGTTGTTCCTGCTGCTCGGCCGGCCATGCACCGCCTCGGGCCGCGTCGTCACGACCGGCCAGTGGCCGGGACGTCGGGTCGACCTGGGGTACCTGGGCCACGGCCCGGGCCCCCGGCTCGCTGCGGGTCGGCGGCTCGGCCCGGGTCACCGGCTGATCGGACTGAGCCCAGCCCGGCTGCCCGGACGGACCGGCCTGCCAATCCGGCTGAGCGGGCGAACCGGCCTGCTGCGCCCAATCGGGCTGGGCGGGTGCACCAACCTGCTGCGCCCAGTTCGGCTGAGCCGGCGAGCCACCCTGCGCCCAGTCGGGCTGCTGGGGAGACTCGGGCGGGCCTGCGGTGGTGGCCCAGCCTGGCGGCTGCTCATCGGGGCGGGGGGCGGCGTTCCACTCCGGCTGCTGGTCGGCAGCCCAGCCACCGGGCCGGGCGGAGCCGGGCTGGCCGCCGGTCGACTGGTCGGGGGCGGTCTGATGGGGAGTCCACTCAGCCGGTGAGGGAGTCTCCGATGTGGTGCCACCACCACCCCAGGCCGGGTTGCTCTGCCCACCGTTGGCCCAGGCAGGCTGGTCCGAGGTGGACGGCGCCGGCCAGT
The DNA here is from genome assembly GCF_040643455.1 of Micromonospora sp. NPDC047134. Lineage (NCBI taxonomy): Bacteria > Bacillati > Actinomycetota > Actinomycetes > Micromonosporales > Micromonosporaceae > Micromonospora > Micromonospora sp. NPDC047134. The sequence goes on along the minus strand of NZ_JBEYUI010000035.1, from coordinate 48,291 downwards.
TGGCGGCGGGGTGCTCACCCTGGGCCGCCCAGGACGGCTGGCCACCGGCCGGTTGCTCGCCCTGTGCGTTCCAGGACGGCTGACCGCCGGCCGGTTGCTCACCCTGTGCCGCCCAGGCGGGCTGGCCGCTGGCGGGTTGCTCGTTCGGTGCGGTCCAGGAGGGCTGCCCGCCGGCGGGCGGTGCCCAGGTGCCGGAGTTCGGGCTCTGCGCCTGCCGGGTGGCCTGTGGGCCACCCCAACCCGCGCCCGGCTGACTCGCCCAAGCGGGGGCGGCCTGGTCAGGCCGGGCTGGTGGTGGCGGAGCCCAGCCGAGATCCGGGGCGGGTGCGCCGTATCCGTTGTCCTGCTGAACCGGGCGGTCGCCGTACGGCGCCGATCCGCCGCCGCCCGGCGGCACCTCGTCCGGCTCGTGGCCGGGGTGGTGCGGGCCCTCGGACGTCATGCGTGCGCCTCCTCCATCACATGTCGGCCGCCGTCGCCGATCTCTCGGCCGGGCAGCCGGCGGTGCCGGCGTGCCGGCCGTGCCGGCTCCCCGCACCGTATCCGGTTGTCACCGGGGCGCATCCGGGGAGCGCCGATCGTCACTGTCTGTTGCCGGGCGATGTCGATCCGCATCTATCGCGTGACCTGCCCGGGGCGGGGTGACGACCGTGAACCACCGTACCGGGCGCTGGGGTGAGGCGGTATCCCGGTGTCACTGCCCGGGCCCAATGCCAACGACCCGCCCGGTGCGCCGGGCGGGTCGTGGTTGGGGAGGTGAGTTGAAGTCGGGTGGCGTCAGTGCGTGTGACGCTGGGCGATGGCGAGGATCTCGTCGCGGACGGACGGCGAACTCGCGGAGCGCAGGGCTCGCTCGATGGCGCGGGCGCGCCGGTTCGCGTCACGGCGGGTACGGATTCGCTCGATCATGCTCATGGTCTGTCTCTCCTGCTGTGCTATTCGGTTGTCGGCCCCTTGTGGTCTCTATTTAACCCCAGAACCACGCGGATTTCCATCGATTATTAGGTGAGCTGCAACACCAACCTAAGAATCTTAGGTCCAGGGTGGAGTGTGGACCGGGATTCTTCGCCCAACGGCAACGGCCGGTGTGCCGGGCGTTCACCCGTGGCACACCGGCCGTCGTCGTACCGGGTCAGGTCCAGGCGAGCAGGGCCGCCTCGGGGTCGGTGAGGAAGTCACCGATGTCGCGCAGGAACTTCGAACCCAGCTCACCGTCGATGATCCGGTGGTCGAAGGAGAGCGCGAGGGTGGTGACCATGCGGGGCTTGACCTTGCCCTTGTGCACCCAGGGCTGCTCGCGTACGGCACCGAAGGCCAGGATCGCCGACTCCCCCGGCGGCAGGATCGGGGTCCCGGTGTCCACCCCGAACACCCCGACGTTGGTGATGGTCAGGGTGCCGCCGGACATGGCGGCCGGCGAGGTCCTACCGGCCTTGGCGGTCTGCACCAGGTCGGTCAGCGCATCGGCCAACTCGCGCAGGGTCAGTCGCCCGGCATCCTTGATGTTCGGCACGATCAGGCCGCGCTCGGTGGCCGCCGCGATACCCAGGTTGACGTACTCCTTGACGACGATCTCCTCGCCGGCCCAGGTCGAGTTGACCATCGGGTGTCGCTTGACCGCCAGCAGCACCGCCTTCGCCACCAGCAGCAGTGGCGAGACCCGTACCTCGCGCCACTCACGTCGGCCACGCAGTCGGTCCAGGGCCTTCATCGCCCTGGTCATGTCGATGGTCAGGAACTCGGTGACGTGGGGGGCGGTGAACGCCGAGCGGGACATGTTCTCGGCGGTGAGCTTGCGTACCCCCTTGACCGGGATGCGCTGCTCCCGGTCGGCGCCGAAGCTCGCGGCGGAGGTGGTCGCCGCGCCTACCGTCAGCGGCTCGGCCGCCGCCGGTGCCGCCACGGCCCGCTGTACGTCCTCCCGGGTGATCGAGCCCAGCGGACCCGAGCCGGTCAGGGTACGCAGGTCGACCCCGAGATCCTTGGCCAGCTTGCGGACCGGCGGCTTGGCCAGCACCGGCCCGGCCAGGTGCCCGTTGCCGTTCACCGCCGCAGGGGCAGCAGGCACCGCCGCAGGCGCCGGGGTGGCCTGGACCGGCACCGGAGCCGGGGCGGGGGCCTGGGTCGGGGTCGCGCCCTTGCGGGGCCGGCGCTTCGCGGCCGTGGTGCGGGGGCCGTAGCCGACCAGGACGGCGGTACGCCCACCCGGGGCGGGACCACCGATCAGGCCCGGCTCGACCGCCCCCTCCGCCGGAGCGATGTCCACCGCGGCCAGCGAGGCCGCCGAGGGGGTGGGCAGCTCCTCCGGCATCGGCCCGGCAGCCGGGTCGGTGTCGATCGCGATGATCGGCGTACCGACCTCGACCGTGGTGCCCTCCGGGTGGAAGATGGCCTGCACCTGACCGGCCCACTTGGCCGGGATCTCCACGGCCGCCTTGGCGGTCTCCACCTCGACGATCGGCTGGTTCAGCTCGATGGTGTCGCCCACCTTGACCAGCCAGGCGAGGATCTCGCCCTCGGTCAGGCCCTCGCCGAGGTCGGGAAGGTTGAACTCCTTGATCCGGGACATGCCGCTCACCAGCCGAAGGTGCGGTCGACGGCGTCGAGCACCCGGTCGAGGTCGGGCAGGTACTCCTCCTCCACCCGGGCGGCCGGGTAGGGGGTGTCGAAGCCGGTGACCCGCAGCACGGGCGACTCCAGGGAGTAGAAGCACTCCTCGGTGATCCGGGCCGCGATCTCCGCCCCCAGGCCCACGTTGGAGGGTGCCTCGTGCACCACCACCGCGCGGCCGGTGCGCCGCACCGACTCGTACACCGGACCCAGGTCCAGCGGGGAGAGGGTCCGCAGGTCGATGACCTCCAGGTTGCGGCCGTCCTCGGCCGCGGCGGTCGCCGCGTCCAGGCAGGTGCGCACCATCGGGCCGTACGCCAGCAGGGTGGCGTCCGTGCCCGGCCGCACCACCCGGGCCGAGTGCAGCGGGTACGCCTCGAACAGCGGGGCGTCCAGGTCGACCTGCCCCTTCTCCCAGTAGCGCCGCTTCGGCTCCAGGAAGACGATCGGGTCGTCCGAGGCGATCGCCTGCTGGATCATCACGTACGCGTCCTGCGGGTTGGCGCAGGAGACGACCTTCAGGCCGGCGGTGTGGGCGAAGTACGCCTCGGGGGACTCCGAGTGGTGCTCCACCGCCCCGATGCCGCCACCGAAGGGAATCCGGATGACCATCGGGATGCGCAGCTTGCCGCCCGAGCGGTAGTGCATCTTCGCCACCTGCGACACGATCTGGTCGTACGCGGGGTAGACGAAGCCGTCGAACTGGATCTCGCAGATCGGCCGGTAGCCCCGGATGGCCAGGCCGACCGCGGTGCCGATGATGCCGGACTCGGCCAGCGGGGTGTCGATCACCCGCTGGTCACCGAAGTCCTTCTGCAACCCGTCCGTGATCCGGAAGACCCCGCCCAGCTTGCCGACGTCCTCGCCCATGATGACGACCTTGGGGTCGTTCTCCAGGGCCTTGCGCAGGCCGATGTTGAGGGCCTTGCCGAGGGTGAGCGTCTCCGTGGCCATCAGTGCGCGCTCCCCTCGAACGAGTCGAAGTACTTGTTGAACTGCGCGCGCTGCTCGTCGAGCAGCGGCGACCCGTTGGGGTAGACGTGGTCGAACATGGTGACCGGTGCCGGGTCCGGCATGGCCAGCACCCGCTCGCGCAGGTCGATCGCCTCCCGGCGGGCCTGCTCGTCGACCTCGGCGAAGAAGTCGCCGTCGGCGATCTTCTCCCGTTCCAGGAAGGCCTTCATCCGGGCGATCGGATCCTTGGCCTGCCAGGCCTCGACCTCGCTGGCGATGCGGTAGCGGGTCGGGTCGTCGGAGGTGGTGTGCGCGCCCATCCGGTAGGTGTACGCCTCGATCAGGCTGGGGCCCTGCCCCTGCCGGGCGTTGTCCAGGGCGTGCCGGGCCACCGCGTACGTGGCCAGCACGTCGTTGCCGTCCACCCGGACGCCGGGGAAGCCGAAGCCGGCGGCCCGCCGGTACAGCGGAACCCGGGTCTGCCGCTCCAGGGGCTCGGAGATGGCGTACTGGTTGTTCTGGCAGAAGAACACCAGCGGGGCGTTGAAGACGCTGGCCCAGACGAAGGCCTCGTTCACGTCGCCCTGGCTGGTGGCACCGTCACCGAAGTAGGCGATGACCGCCTCGCCGTCCTCGCCGCCGGTCTTGCCGTCCATGACGACGCCCATGGCGTACCCGGTCGCGTGCAGGGTCTGCGCCCCGATCACGATCGTGTACATGTTGAACTTGAACTCGTTCGGATCCCAGCCGCCCTGGTCGACGCCGCGGAACAGGCCCAGGGGCATGATCGGATCGATGCCACGGCAGTAGAGGACGCCGTGCTCCCGGTAGGTCGGGAAGGCCATGTCCTGCGCGCGTAGCGCCCGACCGGAACCGACCTGCGCGGCCTCCTGGCCCAGCAGACTGGCCCACAGGCCCAGCTCGCCCTGCCGTTGCAGGGCGGTGGCCTCGGCGTCCAACTTCCGAACGAGGACCAGGTCGCGGTAGAGGCCGCGGTATTCCTCGTCGGTGAAGTCGACACGGTATTCGACGCCGTCCGGGCCGGTGACGCTGTCGATCCGCTCACCCGTCGGGGTGAGCAGTTGCACCAGCTCCGGGTCGCCGGTCGGAGCCTTCCTGGATCGGGGTGCGGCTCGTCGGCCGCGGGTGCTGGCCCCGGGGTCGCCCTTTGCCATCCGTCTCTCCCTGTCGTGTCTGCGTCGGCACCGGGGGGTCACCCGGCCGCGCGACTCGTGAGCCCGCCCCGGCTGGTGCCGGGATCGGTTCCTGGCGACCGCGCCTAGCCCCGGTGGGGGTTGCCGCGCGGCGTGAGCCGGATTCATGGCCGAACCCGGTTCGGGGAGCGTCGGCGCCCAGTCGCGCCTACCGCGTGGTGCGCGGAGGTCGCGGCTGCACTGCCGTCGTGGGTCCATATTCGCATCATGGGTGAGCCGTCCCACACCCTGCCTGCTCCGCATCCCGGCCCGGGTCCGGTTCGTTACCTGAAATGCCGAGGTGTCTGGTCCAGCGACTCCCGGCCGAACCGGCGATATTTGTCGCCATTCGGTCAGATGGGGTGTTTCGCCACGCTGCGGGGGGTTGGCTGCGGCGCGGCCACTGACCCACGCTTCTCGGGTGGGCCCCGTGCCGACCTCGGTGCCCCCCGGGCTGCTCATGGCGGTCCCGGCCCCGGTGACGGCGAGGAGTGCGTGGTGTCGGAACCAGCTGAGGGCGCGGAGGCACCCGGTCGGCACCGGCCACCGGAGGGCTACCGCCGAGTGATCGGCGCCCACCGGGCGGTACGCACCGCCGGCCCTTCCCGGGGCTACCTGCTGACGGTCGCCCTGCTGGCCGGTACGGCCTCGATGCCGGTGCTGGCCGCGATCAGCACCGGCTCGGCGACCGTGGGCAGCACCGCCCTGCCGGACAGCGGCACCCCCTTCATCCCGACGCCCTCCGTGGGGCCGGTGGTCATTCCGCCACCCCCCACCGGCGCCGCGCCGGCCACCCCGACGGCCTTACCCTCGACCGCTCCGGCCGCCCCACCGGTCAGCCCGACTGACCGACCCGACCCCGGGCCGATCCCCCCTCCGGTGGACCTGACCCCGCAGCGTCAGGTGGCCCCACCGGCGAACTCCCCCCGGCCACCGCTGCCCACCCCCGCGCCGTACCCACGCCCCAGCCCGGCACCCACCCCCACCCCGACCCGGCCCCTGCCGGGCACCTCGCCCACGCCGAAGCCGACCCCCCCGAGCGAACCCCCCACCCCCTCGGTGTCGCCCGATCCGCCGGCCGAGCCCAGTGCCTCCCCGGACCCGGATCCGCCCGCCGAGCCCACTGCCTCGGCAGAACCACCGAACATGACCGACCCGGTGGCCAGCAGCCAGCCCTGCGTCACGACGGATCCGTCCACATCGGCGCAGCCCGGTAGCCCGACGGAGCCCGGGATCTCGGCCGAGCCGGCCCCCGCCGCCGAACACTGAGGAAGCACCCCTTCGCCGACGGTACGGTGAGCACGGCGGCACATCGCCCTCGACGGACCGGAGCGAAGCAGGGGATCGAATCTTGGTCGACCGTGACCTGGCCACCGACGAGGTCGCTGCGGTCCGGCCCGGCCCGGGGCTGCGACTGGCCCGGATCGTCACCGAGTTGACCGCGCCCGCCGTCCTGGTGTCGCTGCTGACCGTGGTGATCGGCTGGCACAGCGCCCAGGGCACGGCGAGGGGCCTGGGCTGGGGCCTGGTGGCCGTGGTCTTCGTCAGCCTGATCCCGATGGCGTACATCCTCGGTGGGGTGCGCCGGGGCCAGCTGACCGATCACCACATCCGGGTACGCGAACAACGGCGGGTGCCGCTGCTGTTCGGGCTCGGTTCGGTCGCCGCCGGGCTGGCCCTGCTGGCCGTGCTCGGCGCCCCCAGACCCGTACTGGCACTGGTCACCGCCGGACTGGTGGGCCTGCTGGTGGCGGTGACGGTCAGCCACTGGTGGAAGATGTCGATCCACTCTGCGGTGGCGGCCGGCACCCTCGTGGTGCTGGTCGTCACCTTCGGCGCCTGGCTGTTGCTCGCCACCCCGCTGCTCGGGCTGGTCGGCTGGTCCCGGGTCCGGTTGGGTGACCACACCCCCGCCCAGGTGCTCACCGGTGGCCTGCTCGGTGCCCTGGTAGCGGCGGTGGTCTACGCCCTGCTGCGCTGACCCGGGCGGGTCAGCCCTCGTCGGCCAGGCGGTGCCGGTTGGCGTCGATCCAGGCGTCCAGGGCGGCCGGGTCGTCCGGGTCCACCCCGTCGGCCATCAACTGGGCCACCGCGGCGGTCGCCGGGCTGCGCCGCTCACCGGTGGCGTAGAGCCGGACGAACTCCGGCACCATCTCCGCGATGGCGGTGTCCGTACCGATTGCGGCCGTCTCCGGCAGGCCACGCCTGCGGGCGGCGTACCCGGCCCAGGCCCGCAGCACCCGGGGCAGCATCGCGGCGTCGTCCATGTCCAGTACGGCCCGGCGGTGCACCCAGTCGAGCAGGAAGAACCCGGCCACGGTCGGGCTCCAGCGCAGGGGGTCGGCGTCGGCGAAGGTGGCCGCATGGTCCAGCAGCAGGCCCAGGCAGAAGTGCAGGGAGGCCAACTCCGCGCCGTCCAGGTCGTCGAACCCCGCCCGGACGGCCTCCGGGGAGGCCAGGAACCGTCGGATCTCGTCGCTGCGTACGGCGGCCGGCAGCGGATCGGCGGGGGGCACCGGCGCGGCGCCTCCCGGCCCGGCCGGGAGGATGGCCAGCCGGGCCCCGACCAGGGCGCGATCGGTGGCCAGGGAACTGGCCCCGGGCAACTGCCCGAGTTGGTCGGTGACGGCCAGATGCCGGGTCACCTCGTCACGCATCCGGCTCGGTTCCTCCTCCCGGAACCAGGTCAGCTCGTCCTCGGCGCACAACTGCCGCACCTGGGCCAGGATCCGGCTCGCCGGCCCGCCGATGAAGACGTCCTTGGCGATGCCGATGTTGTGGTCCACCAGCGCGATCAACGCGTGCTCCGGCCCACCCAGGGTGTCGTCGTAGGCGAAGGTGGCCAGATAGGAGGTCTGGTCGCCGTAGACGTCGCCGTACGCCCAGGTGCCGGTGAGATGCACCCGACCCAGCTGCCCGGACCAGGCCGGGGCAGCGGCACCGGGGCGAACCCGGTCCGCGCCCTCGGCGTCCGGCACCAGGGCGGCGAACACCGCGCGTACGGTGGTCGCGGCCAGGGCCCGCCGTCGGGAGGTCGCCGCCAGGAAACCGGCCACGAACTCGCGTACGGCCGTCTCCCGGTCGGTCTCCGCTACCTCGTACACGCTGCCCAGCAGCGCCGCACCGAGCATCTCCGCGTCGAGGGCGGTGTCGAGCTTGGTCACGTCGCGGGCGGCGTGCAGCACGGCTTCGTACGGGGTCTGTGGCGTGGCCATGTGCTGACACTACGCCGCCGAGGGCCCGACCAGGGGTGAGCGCAGTCCCCTCGGGGCGGTCACCGGTGTCGGGCCACCTCCAGGACGGTCCGGGCATCGGCGTGCGCGGCGATCACCGCCCGGACCGGTGCCAGCACGTACTCCTCGCCCACCTCGGCCACCGCGCTGGTCAACCGGGCCTCGGCGCGTCGGCGGGCCCGTCCGGCGGCCCACCGGGTAACCGGTCGGGTCAGGGCCGCCACCAGCAACCCGGCCAGCAGCCCGCCGAGCAGCAGCAGGGTCGGCACGGGCACCTCACCGACCATCGGATGACGCAGTTCCGGCAACCCCAGGGCCCGCAGGGCGTAGCCGAGGGCCAGCCAGCCGAGCCCGGCCACGGCGGCCAGGGTCACCAGCCACTGCACCGCCCCGACCAGTCGCCACCAGGTCCGGGGACGGTCCATCCCCAGGTCGGTGCCGGAGATCGCGCGGTCCAGGGCGTCCGGCAGGTCGCCCAGTCGGGACCGGGCCGCCGCGGTGACCGCGTTCGGCCAGCCGCTGGGCAGGCCGGCACCGGCCCCCTCGGCCACCGTGCGCACCGCCAGCCCCAACGCGGACCGGTCAGCGCTGCTGGGCTCCGGCACCGAGGTGGCGGCGACCAGACTCGCCGCCTCGGGTGCCGTACCGGATCGGTCGGGAAGGTGCAGCCGACGCAGCGGATCGGGGCGCAGCCGCCGCCAGGCCCGTACCAGCGGCCAGCCGGTGGTCGAGGCGGCCCGGTGCCGGTACGCCTGCTCCACCGCCGCCACGACGGTCGGTACCCCCGCGGCGGCTACCAGGGCCCGGTCCAGTGCGGCCACCGAGGGATCGCCAGTGCTCAGCGTCGCCTGGGGGGCCCCGACCATCTCGTCCAGGGCGGCGACCACGGCGTCCACGTCACCGGAGAGCCGGCGCAGGGCGGCCTGCCGCTGGGCGACGCTGCGTTCCAGCGCCTCACGCAGCCCCTGGGTCCCGGCCGGGTCGGCGACCGTGGTGGCCAGCAGTGGCACCCCTTCCAGCCCGTCGGCGTCGAGCAGTCGACGCAGGTCGGCCAGCACCCGGGATACCTCGGCCGGGGGCAGTCGGTCGACCTGGTTGAGCACGACCACGGTCACCTCGCGGTGCCGGCGGAACTCGCGCAGGTAGCTGTCGTGCACCACCCGGTCGGCGTACTTCTGCGGATCGACCACCCAGACCACCAGGTCGACCAGGCCGAGCAGCCGGTCCACCTCCAACCGGTGGGAGTGCTGCACGGAGTCGAAGTCCGGCAGGTCCAGCAGGATCAGCCCGTGCAGGGTGGACTCGTCGTCGCCGTCCAGCGCGCTCTCCCGGACGAACCGGTGTCGGGGCAGTACGCCGAGCCAGTCCAGCAGTCGGGTGCCACCGTCCAGGGGACCCCACACGCAGGCGTGGGCCACCCCGGTGGTCGGTCGGCGTACCCCGACAGTGGAGAGATCCATCCCGGCCATCGCGTTGAACAGGCTGGACTTGCCGCTGCCGGTCGCCCCGGCCAGGGCCACGACGGTGTGGTCGCGGGAGAGGGAGAGTCGGGTTCCGGCCCGTTCGACTAGGGTGCGGGCCGGCACCAGCGGAGTGTCCGGCAGGTGGCCGTCGACTATGCCGAGGAACCGGCGGATCGCCTCCAGTCGGGCGACCAACTGGTCGGCGTCGACCCGGCCGTCCGCCCGCAACGCCTCACGCAGGCGTCCGCCCATTCCCATCACGGCCGCTCCCGGCTGGTCCATGCCCTCACGCCGACCGTCCCCGGTCGGCCGGCTCACTCAGGGCGGCGAATCCGCTGCTCACCCGGGCCGCCTCCACCTGCTCGGCGGCCTGGCGCAACGCCGTAGCGGTCTGCGCCAGCGGCCGGGCCTGCTCGGTCCGGGTCAGGTAGCGGTCGGCCTCCGCCTCCAGCAGGGTCCGCACCCGGTCCAGCAGGTCCTCCCGGGCCTTGTTGGCCAGGGTACGCACCGCCTGGTCGCCGAAGATCGCTTGCAGTACGGCCTGTCCGGCGACCGTGGTGCCCGCTCCGGTGGCGACCTCCAGCCCGGTAGGCATGAAGGCGGTCGAGGCGAAAACGGCGATCATGACAACCAGCCCGGTGGCGTTCACCGCGTAGGCCGCCGTACGGGCCACGAACCGTCGGTCGCCGCCCTCTTCGCGGACCAGTTCCAGCACCCCCCGCTGCCAGTCCCGGACCAGCCGCTCGGCGCGTTCGGGCAGGTCGGCGCCGGGGTGGGCGAGGTCCGGGGTGAGTAGGGCGGCCCCGGCCGGATGGGCCCGCCAGCCGGTGTACGCCGCCTCGGCCGCCTCGGCGGCCACCGCCCGCAGCAGGGTGACCAGCTGGGATTCGATCGCCTCGCGTAGTTCGGTGGCGGGGGCCGGACGTCGGCTGAAGGCGGCCACCAGCCGGTCCCGAAGCCGGCCGATGCGTGCCTCCAGGGTGCGGAAGAAGTCGCTGGTGCCGACGAACTCCTGCCAGCGGGCCAGCACCTCGCCGCGCAGCAGCCGGCCGTCGCGCAGCCCCTGCTCGACGGTGTGGTTCGCGGCCCGGTACGCGGCGTGTACCCGATCATCCAGGGCCTCCGCGGCGGCCACCTGGTCGTCGGCGGCGACCGCCAGGCCCTCCACGGCCGGTTGCAGGGCGGCCAGGGCGCCGCCCAGGGTCTGCCGGATCACCGCCGACCGCGCGTCGGCGTCGGCGGCCAGCCGGGCGAACCAGTCGGCCAGGGGTGCGGTGACCCGGGCGGGCAGCAGACCCTGCCCGTCGACCCAGGTCTCCGGCAGCACGAACAGCGGGGCCGAGCCCAGACCCTGTTCGGCGAGCATCTCGGCCAGGTGGGCGGCCACCTCCTCGGTGGCCTCGGCCGGCACCCGGTCCAGCACCATGGCGATCACCGCGCCTCGGGCCCGGGCGCCGCGCAGCAGTTCCCAGGGCACGGCGTCGGCGTACCGGGCGGCCGTGGTCACGAAGAGCCAGAGGTCGGCGGCGGCCAGCAGTTGGCCGGCCAGGGCCCGGTTGGCGTCGACCACGGAGTCGATGTCGGGGGCGTCCAGGAAGGCCAGCCCGGGGGCCAGCGCCGGGGCGGTGACCAGGTGCAGGGTGCCCGGGTCGTCACTGGGCTGGTTGGTACGGGTCAGGCCGGGCAGCAGTTCCCCTCGGCGGAACCAGGGTGAGTCGGCCGGATTGCAGACCAGCACGGGTGAGCGGGTGGTCGGACGCAGCACCCCGGCGGCGCTGACCCGGGCCTGCACCAGGCTGTTGACCAGGGTCGACTTGCCGGCACCGGTGGATCCGCCGACCACCACGAGCAGCGGGGCGTCCAGGCGGGCCAGCCGGGGCAGCAGATAGTCGTCCAGTTGGGCGGCCAGGGCGACCCCGGTCCGCTCGGCGGGCTCGGCCGAGGGCAGGACGAGGGGGAAACCGGCGGCCCCGATCGCGGCGCGCAGGCCGGACAGGGCATCGGGCAGGCGGTCGTCCCCGGCGGGCCGGTCCTCCCCGGCGTCGGTCGGGCCGGTGCGGGCTGCGACGGCGGGCGCGCCGGGAGGTGAGCCGGGATCGCCGTTCGTCGTCACCGCTAAAGCGTGCCCGACCGACACAAGGTAAGACAACCGATCGCCCACCAGGCGGGTTGCGCCTGGTGGGCTCAACCCTGACTTGACGATTACAGTGGGCGTGGCACTATTGAGTCAAGTTCACTCAACTTGAGGTGGGGTCGCAGCGGGCGGCGCCTGCCGGGCGGTGTGACGGGAGGCCCGTCACCTGCTCAACGTTACGAAGCGAGGAAGCGAAGATGGCACGTGCGGTCGGTATCGACCTCGGCACGACGAACTCCTGCGTCAGCGTTCTGGAGGGCGGTGAGCCCACCGTCATCGCCAACGCTGAGGGCTCGCGGACGACCCCGTCGATCGTCGCGTTCGCCCGCAACGGCGAGGTGCTCGTCGGCGAGGTAGCCAAGCGTCAGGCGGTGACGAACCCGGACCGGACCATCCGTTCGGTCAAGCGGGAGATCGGCACCAACTGGTCCGTCGACATCGACGGCAAGAAGTACACCCCGCAGGAGATCTCGGCCCGCACCCTGATGAAGCTCAAGCGGGACGCCGAGGCCTACCTGGGCGAGCAGATCACCGACGCGGTGATCACCGTCCCGGCGTACTTCAACGACGGCCAGCGTCAGGCCACCAAGGAGGCCGGTGAGATCGCCGGCTTCAACGTGCTGCGGATCGTCAACGAGCCGACCGCGGCGGCCCTGGCGTACGGGCTGGACAAGGGCTCCAAGGAGCAGACCGTCCTGGTCTTCGACCTCGGTGGCGGCACCTTCGACGTGTCCCTGCTGGAGCTGGCCGAGGGGGTCATCGAGGTCAAGTCGACCAGCGGTGACAACCTGCTCGGCGGTGACGACTGGGACCAGCGGATCATGGATCACCTGGTCAAGACCTTCCGTGGTGAGCACGGCATCGACCTGTCGCAGGACAAGATGGCGATGCAGCGGCTCAAGGAGGCGGCCGAGAAGGCCAAGATCGAGCTGTCCGCCGCCACCACCACCAACATCAACCTGCCGTACATCACCGCCGGTGCGGCCGGCCCGCTGCACCTGGACGTGACCCTGAGCCGGGCCGAGTTCCAGCGCATGACGCAGGACCTGCTGGACCGCTGCAAGATCCCGTTTGAGCAGGCCGTCAAGGACGCCGGGATCAAGGTCGCCGACGTCGACCACGTGATCCTGGTCGGCGGCTCGACCCGGATGCCGGCCGTGACCGACCTGGTCAAGGAGCTCACCGGCCGGGAGCCCAACAAGGGGGTCAACCCGGACGAGGTCGTCGCCGTCGGCGCCGCCCTGCAGGCCGGTGTGCTCAAGGGTGAGGTCAAGGACGTCCTGCTGCTCGACGTGACCCCGCTGAGCCTGGGCATCGAGACCAAGGGTGGCATCTTCACCAAGCTGATCGAGCGCAACACCACCATCCCGACCAAGCGGTCCGAGGTCTTCACCACGGCCGACGACAACCAGCCGTCGGTGCTGATCCAGGTCTTCCAGGGTGAGCGCGACATCGCGGCGTACAACAAGAAGCTCGGCACCTTCGAGCTGACCGGTCTCCCGCCGGCCCCGCGTGGGGTGCCGCAGATCGAGGTCACCTTCGACATCGACGCCAACGGCATCGTCAACGTCCACGCGAAGGACCTGGGCACCGGCAAGGAGCAGAAGATGACCATCACCGGCGGCTCCTCGCTGCCGAAGGATGACATCGAGCGGATGCGCCGGGACGCCGAGGAGCACGCCGAGGAGGACAAGCGCCGCCGCGAGGAGGCGGAGACCCGCAACGTCGCCGAGGCCCTGCAGTGGCAGACCGAGAAGTTCCTCGCCGAGAACGGTGACAAGCTCCCCGCCGAGAACCGCGAGAAGCTCAACGAGGCCCTCGGTGAGCTGCGCGGTGCCCTGGGTGGCAGCGACATCGAGAAGATCAAGTCGGCCCACGAGCGGCTGGCGCAGGTCTCGCAGGAGGCGGGCTCGCTGCTCTACGCCCAGCAGGGCGAGCAGGCCCAGCCGGGTGACTCCGGTGCGGCCGGTGCGGCCGGTGCGACCGGCGGAGCCCCGGGCGGTGCCCGGCCCGGTGCGGACGACGTGGTCGACGCGGAGATCGTCGACGAGGACAAGAAGTGAGGGACCGGACTACGCAGACTCACGGGCGCAGGGATGAGGTAGTCGTATGACGGAGAAGCCACGAGCCGCTGACCCGGGTGACACCGGGTCGGCGCCGGGTGGCTCGGCGTCGGAGCCGGCCACCGGTGACGCGCCGCGGGTCGTCATCCGCAACAACCGCAAGATCAACAAGTCCTCCGAGGCGGCCGGTGCGGCTGCCGACGCCGGATCGGACGTCTCGGCCGAAGGTCTGGTCGAGGACGCCGAGGTGGTGGTCGACACCATGAAGGTCGAGGCCTCCGCGTTGAGCGAACCCGCCACCGATGGCCCGCCGGTGGTGGACTCCCCGGCCAGTCCGGTCGGGGAGCCCACGGCCGAGAAGGCAGCGGAGGGGGCGGCCGGCGACCTGGCGGCGCTCCGCTCCGACCTCGAGGAGCGCACCCGGGACCTGCAGCGGGTCACGGCCGAGTACGCCAACTACCGCAAGCGGGTGGAGCGGGACCGTGGGCTGGTCACCGAACAGGCGACCGGTTCCGTACTCACCGCCCTGCTGCCGATCCTGGACGACCTGGACCGGGCCCGGGAGCACGGCGACCTGGTCGGCCCCTTCGGCTCGGTGGCCGAGCAACTGATCACCACGTTGGGCAAGTTCGGCCTGACTCCCTTCGGGGAGCAGGGCGATCCGTTCGACCCGACCCGGCACGAGGCGGTGGCCCACCAGACCTCGCCCGAGGTCACCGAACCGACCTGCGTGCAGGTGATGCGGCGGGGCTACCAGATGGGTGAACGACTGCTGCGGCCGGCGATGGTCGCGGTGGCCGATCCGGAATAGTGCGCGACGGTGCATCGGGCCGTCCCGTCCGCCGAGTCAGGGCGGGCGGGGCGGCCCGGCAGCGGGGAGGAGGTGGACGTTGAGTTCCAAGGACTGGATCGAGAAGGACTACTACGCGGTCCTGGGCGTGGCGAAGACCGCCTCCGCTGACGAGATCAAGAAGGCGTACCGGAAGCTGGCCCGGGAGTCCCATCCGGACCACAACCCCGGCGACCCCAAGGCCGAGGAGCGCTTCAAGGCGGTCTCCGAGGCGTACGCCGTGCTGGGCGAGGACACCAAGCGCCGCGAGTACGACGAGATGCGGTCGCTGTTCGGCTCGGGCGCGTTCCGGCGGGGCGCCCGCCAGGGCGGTCAGCCCGGTGGGACGCCCTTCGACGTCTCCGACCTGTTCGGCGGGGCCTCTCCCAGCGGCGGTCGGTTCGCCGGGGGCAACATCTCCGACCTGTTCAGTTCGATCTTCTCGGGCGGCCAGGGTGGTGCCGGGGGCGGTGCGCCCGGTCCGGCGCGGGGGCGGGACGTCGAGACCGAGGTGGCCCTCGACTTCAACGACGCCGTCCGGGGAGTGACCCTGCCCTTGACCCTGCGGGCCCCCGGGGTCTGCGAAACCTGCCACGGCAACGGTGCCAAGCCGGGCACCCAGCCGCGGGCCTGTCCGGTCTGCCACGGCGCCGGGGTGACCACCCGCAACCAGGGTGCCTTCAGCTTCTCCGAGCCCTGCCGCAACTGCCAGGGGGTCGGCACGGTCGTCGACGAGAAGTGCCCGGAGTGCCAGGGCACCGGCGGGGTGACCAAGACCCGTACCCTCAACGTCCGCTTCCCGGCGGGGGTGGCCGACGGCCAGCGGATCCGGCTGGCCGGCCGGGGTGAACCGGGTGTCCGGGGCGGCCCGGCCGGGGACCTGTTCGTGCAGGTCAAGGTGCGCCCCGACGATCTGTTCGGGCGTACCGGCGACGACCTCACCCTGACCGTGCCGATCACCTTCACCGAGGCGGTGCTCGGCACTGATCTGCGGGTGCCGACCCTCGACGGTGCGGTGACCCTGCGGGTGCCGCCGGGTACCCCCAGCGGACGGGTCCTGCGGGCCCGGGGCAAGGGGGTGACTCGCCGCGACGGGCAGGCCGGTGACCTGCTCGTCACCCTGGAGGTGGTGGTGCCGGCCCGGGTGTCCGACGAGGCGCGGGCGGCCCTGGAGACCTTCGCCGCGCAGAGCCCGCCGGCGGCCAGGGAACATCTCGACGCGCGGGTGCGTCGATTCAGTTGACTCGGTGAAGCGGTGCGGAGGTGAGCGGGATGGACGGGTTCGTCGGTTCGGATGACCCCGCCTACGAGGCCAAGGTGCTGATGATCTCGGTTGCGGCGCGGATGGCGGGGATGCATCCCCAGACCCTGCGTCAGTACGACCGGCTGGGCCTGGTGCAGGCCGGCCGGGCGGCCGGCGGCGGACGCCGGTACAGCGTCCGGGACGTGGTGCTGCTGCGCGAGGTGCAGCGGCTCAGTCAGGACGACGGGGTCAACCTGGCCGGGATCAAGCGGATCATCGGCCTGGAACAGCTGTTGGAGCAGGCCCAGCAGCGGGTGGCCCAGTTGGAGGCGGAGTTGGAGGCGGCGTACCGGCGGATGGCCGAACTGGAGTCGTTGGCCCGCTTCCCCGGCCGTGACCTGGTGCCGACCAACCGGACCTCCACCGCCCTGGTGGTCTGGCGCCCGCGCCGCGGCCCCGACCGCTGACCTGGCGGTCTGCGCGGCTGCTCAGCTCCGCCGCAGCGGACACCGATGGCCGGAAGGCGAAGCCCGTTTCCCCGAATCCGAGCGGGGGGCGGGCTGCCTTCGTTAGCCTCCACGACAAGGGGCCTGAGGCGGTCTCCCAGCTGGGCGGGAGGAGCCATGACGGAAGCCGCGAAGAAGGTGGCCGAAGATGCGGAGCACCGGTTCGACGACCTGACCGAGCGGGTCCGGGAGCGATTCGACCGGATCCTCAAGGGGCGCTTCTCCGATCAGGTCACCTCTGGTCGCTTCGGTCCGGCCCGACCCGGCAACCGCGGCGACGGTGGCGACCGCCGGGTACGGCCGGTGCCAGGTGGCCGGGGCGGACACGGCGCCGGCCAGGTACGCACCGACCAGCACCGCCGCGCCGGGGGCGGATCGCGTTGACGTGCGGGCCGGGAGCCACGGGGGGTCCCGGCCCGTTCGCGCGGTGACTACTGAGCTTGACCCGCAGGCGGAGTTACAGCCGGCGGCCCTCCCGGACCAGCCCGCCCTCACACCATTCCCGGTAGACGAACAACTCCGGCCGGGCCAGCAGCACCCGGCTGTTGTGGGCCCAGGTACGCATCAGTTCGTCGCCGTTGCGCTCGGCCTGGTCCACCAGCTTGCGGAAGCGTCGCCGAGGATGTGCCCGGAAGTTCGTCCGGATGCCGTCGGCCGCGTAGATGTAGAGGCAGTGCAGGGCGAACCGGCGGGCCGGACAGCTCGGATCCATGGCCAGCTCGAACAGGGTCATCACCAGCCGGTCACCGGAGACCAGCAGATCCCAGTCCGGGGGCATGGAGGTCAACGGCACCGAGTCGGGGTTGTACGCCCAGGTCCGCAGTTCCGTCGGGCTGGGGTCGACAGGGTTGGCGAAGCCGCGGAACGTTGACTCCTGCACGCTCACCGGCCAACCTTCCGCTCTACCCGCGGGGCGTCGTCCGCCCACCGCGAACCCTGGCTGCTGGGGCGACACGGTAACGCGGTACCGACGGGTACGGGTAGCCCCTGCCCGAAGCATCTTCACCGTCCGTTGGACGGGTCGGATCCTCCGTACGACCGATCTCACGCGGGGCGGGGCCGCGAGTCCGTCATCAGGTGGTGGCGAACCTCTCAGGCTGGTGACGCTAGCCTGACCGGCACGAACACCAGCTCAGGTGACGGAGACTGGATGATCACCCGAACAAGACGTGGGATGGCGCTGCTGGCCGTGGTGCCGGTGCTGGTGGGTTGCTCCGTCGGGGACATCCGTCGGCCTCCGCCCACCCCGGTGCCCTCGACCTCGACGCCGTCGAGTCCGGCCCCGACCCGGGTCGCGGAGATCCGGGCCAGCCGACTGGCCGTACCGCAGCGCTACGACGAGCCGTATGTCGAGTTCGTCGACGCCACGCGGGGCTACGCCCTCTTCGGCTCCTGCGAGAGCCGGCCCTCCGGACCGGACTGCCCCGCCCTGATCTTCACCACCGGGGACGGCGGCCGGTCCTGGCAGGGACTCCGGCATCCCAAGCCGGTCACCGACAACCAGCAGTTGTACGCCGCGCCGGGGACGCTGGCCCTGTGGGCCGAGCCGCACGGCTGGTGGACCTCCACCGACGAGGGCCGGACCTTCCAGCACAGCCCGGGTGAGGCCGTGCTGCGGCAGTGGCAGGCCAGTCAGGGCAGGTTCCAGATCATCGAGGCGACCGGCGAGGTCGGCCGGTGGACCGGCAGGAGGTTGCGTCCCCTGGCCACCCAGCCGCGGCTGCCCAGGCTGGACTCGGTGGCGCTGGGCGGGGGATGGATGGTCCGCGACGGTACGGAGTACCGCGGGCCGCTGGTGGCGGCCGGGGCAGGCGAGGACGGCAGGCCGTACGCCGCGATCTCCTGGGACGAGGGGCGGCGCTGGCAGGAGACCTCGCTGCCCGCCCCCGACGGCGCGGTGTGGATGGTCCGGGCGGAGTCGGTGGCCGGGGAGATCTGGCTGGTCGGGGAGGCGGAGAACCGGGTCGACTTCCCGGCGCTGTGGCACCTGGAGGGCGACACCTGGCGAGGGGTACGCGCCGAGGGGCAGCCGGGCGCCGGACGGGCCGTCCCGCTGGGTGCCGGGATCGTGGCGGTGGTCAGTTCGCGCGGTGCGGGGGCCCTGCTCGGCGGCCGGTACCTGGACCTGTCCTGGCCGGTGACCGACCGGCACTACCTGCGGCGACTGCCCGACGGCACCCTGTTCGCCGGCACCTCGGACAGCATCCTGCTAGGCCTGGGTCAGCTTGGCGACCGCACCTGGGTGCAGGTGGTGCTGGAGCGGGACTGAGGCGTTGCTGTGGGGTAGCTCACACCTCCAGGGTTGAGCGGAATAGACTCAACTCTGGTTCTGTCGGTATCAGTGGACACGCCGAACCAGGGGAGCCCATGAACACCGAACGCCTCACCACCCGCAGCCGCGAAACCATCACCGGTGCCGTCGCCCTGGCCAACCAGCGCGGGCATGCCACCGTGGAACCGTGGCACCTGCTGCTCTCGCTGCTGGACACCGAGGGTTCGACCGCTGCCGGCCTGCTGCGCGCCGTCGGGGCTGACCCCGCCGAGCTGCGCCGCGCCGCCCAGCGGGCCCTAGACGCGTTGCCCGCCGCCCGGGGTTCCAGCATCGCCGAGCCGACCTTGGCCCGGGAGTTCGTCAACGCCATCGGTGCGGCCGAGCAGATCGCTCGCCCGCTCGGCGACGAGTACACCTCCACCGAACACCTGCTGGCCGGGCTGGCCCGGGTGGGTGGGGCGGTCTCCGGGGCACTGAAGGCCGCCGGGGCCACCGAGGAGACCCTGGTGGCCGCCTTCCCGACCGTACGGGGTGGGGACCGCCGGGTCACCAGCGCCGACCCGGAGCAGACCTACCAGGCCCTGGCCAAGTACGGGGTGGACCTGACCGCGAGTGCCCGGGACGGCAAGATCGACCCGGTGATCGGCCGGGACTCCGAGATCCGTCGGGTGATCCAGGTGCTGTCCCGGCGTACCAAGAACAACCCGGTGCTGATCGGTGAGCCGGGCGTGGGCAAGACCGCCATCGTGGAGGGCCTGGCCCAGCGCATCGTCGCCGGTGACGTGCCGGAGTCGTTGCGCGACAAGAAGCTGGTCTCACTCGACCTGGGGGCGATGGTCGCCGGCGCCTCCTACCGGGGGCAGTTCGAGGAGCGGCTCAAGTCCGTCCTGGAAGAGATCAAGAACTCCGACGGGAAGGTCATCACCTTCCTGGACGAGCTGCACACCGTCGTCGGCGCCGGCAAGGGCGAGGGCTCGATGGACGCCGGCAACATGCTCAAGCCGATGCTGGCCCGTGGTGAGCTGCGGATGGTCGGTGCGACCACCCTGGACGAGTACCGCGAGCACATCGAGAAGGACCCGGCCCTGGAACGCCGCTTCCAGCCGGTGCTGGTCGGGGAACCGACCGTCGAGGACACCATCGGCATCCTGCGCGGGCTCAAGGAGCGCTACGAGGTGCACCACGGGGTACGCATCACCGACGCTGCCCTGGTCGCCGCCGCCGCCCTGTCCGACCGGTACATCACCGACCGGTTCCTGCCGGACAAGGCGATCGACCTGGTCGACGAGTCGGCCTCCCGGCTCCGGATGGAGATCGATTCCCGGCCGGTAGAAGTGGACGAGATCGAGCGGGCGGTTCGCCGGCTGGAGATCGAGGAGATGGCGCTGGCCAAGGAGCCGGACCCGGCCTCCGCCGAGCGCCTGGAGCGGTTGCGCAAGGAGCTGGCCGACAAGCGGGAACAGCTCACCGCCCTGTCCGAGCGGTGGAAGCTGGAGAAGGCCCACATCACCAAGCTCTCCACCGCCAAGGAGGAGTTGGAGCGCCTCGGCGGAGAGGCTGAGCGGGCCGAGCGGGACGGGGAGTTGGAACGCGCCGCCGAGCTGCGGTACGGCCGCATCCCGGCGCTGAACAACGAGCTGAAGCAGGCGGCGGAGGAACTGGCCCGGCTCCAGGCCGACGGCGCGATGCTCAAGGAGGAGGTCGGCGCGGACGACATCGCCGCGGTGGTCGCCTCCTGGACCGGCATCCCCGCCGGTCGGCTGCTGGAGGGCGAGACCGCCAAGCTGCTGCGGATGGAGGAGTCCCTGCGGGAGCGGGTGGTCGGCCAGGCCGAGGCGGTCGGCGCGGTCTCCGACGCGGTACGCCGGGCCCGGGCCGGGGTCGCCGACCCGGACCGCCCGACCGGCAGCTTCCTGTTCCTCGGCCCCACCGGGGTCGGCAAGACCGAGCTGGCCAAGGCGCTTGCCGAGTTCCTCTTCGACGACGAGCGGGCCATGGTCCGCATCGACATGAGCGAGTACGGCGAGAAGCACTCCGTGGCCCGCCTGGTCGGTGCCCCACCCGGTTACATCGGGTACGAGGAGGGCGGCCAGCTCACCGAGGCGGTACGTCGTCGGCCCTACTCGGTGATCCTGCTGGACGAGGTGGAGAAGGCCCACCCGGACGTCTTCGACATCCTGCTCCAGGTGCTCGACGACGGTCGCCTGACCGACGGCCAGGGCCGTACGGTCGACTTCCGTAACGCCATCCTGATCCTCACCTCCAACCTGGGATCGGCGGTGATCAGCGACCTGACCCTGGCCGAGGAGCAGCGCCGCGAAGGGGTGCTGGCGGTGGTCCGGTCGCACTTCAAGCCGGAGTTCCTCAACCGGCTGGACGACATCGTGGTCTTCGCCGCCCTCCAGGGCGAGGATCTGCGGGCCATCGTGGACATCCAGATCGCCCGGCTGCGGCGTCGGCTCGCCGACCGCAGGTTGACCCTCGAGGTCACCGACGCCGCGCGCACCTGGCTGGCCGAGCACGGGTACGACCCGATCTACGGGGCCCGGCCGCTGCGTCGGCTGGTCCAGTCCGCGATCGGTGACCAGTTGGCCAAGGCTCTGCTGGCCGGCACGATCCGCGACGGTGACCCGGTGCGGGTCGACCTGGCCGACAGCAAGGACGCCCTCTCGGTGACGGCCGCCTGACGATCGCATCCACCCTGCGGGGCCCGCATCGCGTCCAGTCGCGCTGCGGGCCCCGGGTCGTTACGAGGCCAGCGGCGTCGGGACGGGGTGCGCCGCCGGCCGGGTCGGGTCAGGATGGAGGCATGTTCGGGATGGGACGACAGCGCGACGAGTTGGCGGCGGCGATGGCGGCCCTGGCCGAGGCGGAGACCCTCACCTTCGGCGGGGTGGGGCTGGCCGGGACGATGTTGCCGGAGACCGAGGCGTATCAGCACATCGAGCAGGCGGCGGCCGACCGCCCCGAGCAGGTACGCGGACAGCTCGAACGACTGCTGTCGGCGGGCTCACCGGCCGCCCGGGTCTACGCGGCCACTCTCCTGACACAGCTCGACCCGCAGGCCGGGCAGGCGGCCTGGGAGCGGCTGCGCGCCGACCCGGCGCCCCTACAGACCGCCACCGGCTGTGTCCTGGACAGCACCACGGTCGGGGCGTACGCCGCGAATCGACTGGCCGAGTCCTGAACCCTGGCTGGCCCACACCGCGCACCTCGGACCCACCGATCTCGGAGGTGACCAGCTGGAAAAGCCGATGCTGTACCTGTTGACGGCGCTGGGCTGCCTGCTCGGGTTGACCCTGGTGGCCATGCTGCTCGGTCGACGGCGGCCCACCACCGGGCGGTCGCCCGGTCCCCGGGTGGACCCCCGCCGCATCGAGGTCGGGGACATCGTCGAGATCGGCGACCTGACCTATCCGGTACGCGGCTCGATCCGCCTGGTCGAGGGCGAGTGGACCTGGGCCGAGCATCTGCTCGACGATCCCGACGGCCGCTGCCGACTGTCCGTGGCGGAGAGCCCCGAGTTCGAACTGGTGCTCTGGTGGTCCGAATCCGGCGACGCCGGTACCGCCGGGGCCCCTGTGATCGGGTTCGCCGGCCGACGGTTCAGCTGGCGTGAGTCCGGCGAGGCCCGCTACACCGCCACCGGCGACACCGGGCTGGCCCCCAGCGGGATCATGCGCTACCACGACTACCGCGCCCCCGGCGGCGCCCGGCTCACCTTCGAGGCGTACGGCGAATCCGGTTGGCAGGTGGCCCGGGGCGAGCGGCTGGATCGCGCGGAGGTGATCGTTCATCCCCAGAGCCGATGACACGTCACCACAGGTGACGCGCGGTACGGCTCTGCTTCTGTGCCGTGCCGAACTGGTCGGGTGCCGATACGGTGATGCGCGTTGCAAGGAAGGAGAGAGATGGCCGATCCTCAGAGCACCCCAACCCGGTCACGTCCGGGTGTGGTGAGCATTTCCACGTATTTGCTGTTGCTGTTCGCAGTTTGCCAGCTGATCAGCGCAATCATCACCTTGGCCACCATCGGCGACGTACGCAACGCGATGGAGGACGCGCTACGGGACAGTGGGGGCGAAGGGCTGGAGGGGATCGCGGACCTGACGGTTGCCGTCGGTGTCGGCACCGCCCTGCTCACCCTGGCGTTGGCGCTGGCCGTGGCCGGTCTGGGTCTGGTGAACCTGCGAGGCAAGAACGGCTCGCGCATCGCCACCTGGATCGTGGGCGGCATCCTGTTCTGCTGCAACGGGTTCAGCCTCCTCAGCGGCCTGGGTGGGGGCCTCACCACTCCGGCCGACACCAGCGGAGACATGCCGAGCCCTGAGGAACTCCAGCGTCGGATCGAGGAGGCCCTGCCCTCCTGGGTCACCCCGGTCACCGTCCTGCTCGGGGTGATCAGCCTGATCTCGCTGCTGGCGGCGCTGATCCTGCTGGCCCTACCGAAGGCCAACGAGTTCTTCCGCAAGCCGACCCCCCAGTGGGAGCCACCGACTCCCGGCGCCACCTACCCCGGCACCCCGGGCTACCCGGGCTACCCCCCGGCGCCGGGCGGCTACCCCGGTCAGCCGGGCGCTCACCCCGGTCAGCCAGGCGGCTACCCCGGTCAGCCGGGTGGCTACCCCGGCCAGTCGGGTGAACCCGGTTACCCGCCCCCGCCCGGCCAGTCGGGCGAGCCTGGTTACCCGCCCCCGCCCGGCCAGTCGGGCGAACCCGGCTATCCGCCCCCGCCCGGTCAGCCGGGGCAGTCGTCCGGCGAACCCGGTTACCCGCCGATTCCCGGTCAGCCCTCCTCCGGTCAGCCCGGCGACCAGGGTGGACCGAACCCGCCGGGTTCTCAGCCGCCCGGGGGCAACCCCAGCTGATCTAGGGTCAGCGGCACGGTCCGGCCCGCTTCCGGAGCCCCGACACGCCCGAAGGTCACGACGGTGACGGTCCCTCCGAGTAGGTTGCTTCCCGAACGCCTACCGGAGGGACTCGTCGTGTCGTACCCCGTACAGGCGCCGGTTCGTCGGCCCAGGGCGCTCTGGCTGGCCGTGGCACTGCTGGCGGTGATGGCGATCGGGGCCCTCGGGTACGCCCTGGCCGGCCTGCTCATCTTCGATGGGGTCGGAGGTCGGCTGCGGGAGGCGGCCGTCGGTGCCCAGGTGAGCGCCGACGAGGTGGACATGATGGCCACCCTGGTGCGGACCTCGATCCTGGTGTCGGTGATGGTCAGTGGGCTGGCCGGGCTCCTCCTCGCCGGCTTGGCCCTCGGCGTGGCGGCAGGTCGGCAGGGGGCCAGGGTGGGCACCTGGGTGGTGGCCGGGCTCGGGATGCTGTTCGGTTGCTGCGGCCTCGTGGTGCAACTCCTCCAGCGGGCCACTCCGATAGATTTCGGCAACGACCAGGCCACCGCCGAACTCTTCGGACTGATCGGGGATGCCTACCCCTCCTGGTGGATTCCGCTCACCGTGACCCTTTCGGTCGGCCAGGTGCTCGGTTACCTTGTGGTAGCCATAGTGCTGGCGCTGCCCTCGGTCGGTGCCTCGTTCCGTCGTCCCACCCCACCGGTGCGGACGCCCGCTCCGCCCCCGATGGGACCACCACCCCCGCCGCACCACTATCCGCCGTTTGCCCAACCGCCGAGGTGAGCAACTCCGTGACCCCCGAACCAGCCTCCTCCGACTCCTCGGACGCCGGGCGCTGGGCACTGATCACCGGGGCGACCGCCGGCATCGGAGCGGCCTTCGCGCAGCGACTGGCCACCGACGGGTGGCACCTGGTGCTGGTCGCCCGTGACCGCACCCGCCTGGCGGCTCAGGCCGCCGAGTTGACCGGTCGGTACGGCGTGCAGACCGAGGTCCTGACCGCCGATCTGTCCACGGACGACGGCTGCGAGCTGGTGGAGGAACGCCTGGCCGCCGACCCGTCGGTCGAGCTGTTGGTGAACAATGCCGGAATCAGCCTGAATACTTCATTCCTGCGGTCTTCCGTGGCGGACGAGACCCGTTTGCTCCGGCTCAACGTGCACGCGGTCATGCGACTGACCCTGGCCGCGCTGCCGATGATGACCGAGCGGCGCAGTGGGGCAGTGATTAATGTCTCCTCCGTGGCCGGATTCGGCGCCCTCATGCCGGGATCGACGTACTCGGCCAGCAAGGCCTGGGTCATCAATTTCAGCGAGTCCGTGGGTCAGGCCGCGCGTCCCTTCGGGGTACGGGTGATGGCGCTGTGCCCCGGCTACACCCGTACGGAGTTTCACCAACGGGCCGGCATCGACATGTCGAAAACCCCGGAATGGATGTGGCTCAGCGCCCCGGCCGTGGTCGACGATGCCCTGCTTGACCTGGGAAAAGGCAAGTTCATCAGTGTCCCGTCGTGGAAGTACAAGCTGGCGGTGGTCGGCTTGCGGCACGCACCCCGTCGACTGCTCGAACTGGTGGCCCGGGACACCCGGGGCCGCATCGGTCGGGACCGAGGCTGACCGGCTGGGCGGGAGCGCGCGATTCCGGAGTGGATCACCGGATCCGCGTCAGTGGGTGACCCACTGTAACGGGCATCGTCATTCATCGGTCGCCCGGAAGAGTTGCCGCAGGTAGCCCGCGCACGCGGCGTACAGGTATGAGCAGTACCCTCTACCCCCATGGGGGACCACGACGACCTGCGTAAATTCATCTCTGACCTGGCTGTGGTCCACGGCCGGGTGGTGCTCTCCTCAGGGCAGGAGGCCGACTGGTACGTCGACCTCAGGCGCGTCACACTCCATCACCGGGCGGCACCGTTGGTCGGCCGGGTGATGCGGGAACTGACCGCCGACTGGTCGTACGACGCAGTCGGTGGTCTGACTCTGGGCGCTGATCCGATCGCTCTGTCGATGCTGCACGCTCCCGGACGTCCGTTGGACGCTTTCGTGGTGCGCAAGGCGGGCAAGGCGCACGGGCTACAGCGGAGGATCGAGGGCCCCGAGGTGGCCGGTCGTCGGGTGTTGGCGGTGGAAGACACCTCCACTACCGGTGGAAGTGTGTTGACCGCTGTCGAAGCACTTCGCGAGGCCGGGGCCGATGTCGTGGGGGTGGCCGTAATCGTTGACCGTGGTGCCGGCGATGCGGTGCGAGCCGCCGGATTGTCCTATCGGGCGGCCTATACGTTGGCTGACCTCGGCCTTGTGGCGTAAAAGTTTGCCGATTCGGATCTGCTGATATGCAGGCGGATCGATGCTGCTGGTGGAAGGATGGAATACGTGGGAACTGCGTTGGCCGAAATGACTATGCCTCAGATCTCGCCGCTTGCCGGTGAGCCGATCGAACGTGCCGATGCCGAGCGGCTGGCCGGGGTCCTCAAGGCCCTTGCCGACCCCGCCCGGTTGCGGCTACTCAGCCTGATCCAGTCGGCGCCAGAGGGCGAGGCGTGCGTGTGCGATCTGACCGCACCGCTCGGCCTCTCCCAGCCGACGGTCAGCCACCACCTGCGGATCCTCACCGAGGCCGGCTTGCTGGAGCGGGAGAAGCGCGGTGTGTGGGCCTACTACCGACTGGTCCCGAGCGCGATCGCCACGATCGCCGACCTGCTGACCCCGCCGCGTAAGCGGGCCACCAAGAAGGCTCGCTGACTCGCCGCCGCCTGGTGGCTACCGTGGGCAGCCACCAGGCGGCGAGGTCAGCGCAGCTGTGAGGTCGCGTACGCCTCCTCGGTGAGGTCCTGCGCCGCGCGACGAAGCCGTCGACGCTCGGCGAGGACCATCGCCGCGGGTGGCCTGCGGCAGACCGGTCAAGGCGAACGCGCCCACCGCGGCGAGGACCAGGCCGGTGATCTCCTTCCACCGCCAGGGTGCGCCGGGCACCATGCCGATCAGCAGCGGGATGACCACCTCCCAGTGCACCGTGCCCCAACCGTTCGCCCAAAGCCAGGAACAATCCGTTCCGTCGATCGCCGGAGGTCACCCGGACGGCCTCCGGCAAGGGGCACCCAGGCTACCGGTACGTGATCCATTCCCTGGCGCGGTCACAGCCGAGGGTCGACCGGCTCGGACTCACAGGCCAGGATCGCGAAGACGAACTCGTGTCGGCGCCACAGCGGTGCCCCCTCGGCCAGGGCGTCCAGCGCGGCCAGCCCCAGGGCGTGTTCGCGCAGGGCCAGGCCCCGCTTGCGGCCCAGTGATCGGCCCCGCAGGGTGGCCAACTGCCCGGGATCGAGGTAGCTAGGGCCGTAGATGAGGCGCAGATACTCCCGTCCTCGACACTTGATCCCCGGCTGGAGCAGGGCACCCTTGGCGCTGCGGGCGGCCGGGCCGGCGTACGGCTTGACGACCATGCCCTCGCCGCCCTCGGCGGTCAAGGTCGACCACCATTCGGTGGCGGCGCGTACCCCCTCGGTGTCGGAGAGGTCGACCACCTGACGACGGGTGGGGGTGAACAACCCCGGGTCCGCCGCGCAGAGTCGGTCGGCCAGGGCCAGGTGCCAGCCGTGATCCCGGTCGGCGTAGCTGGCCTTCCGGCCCGCCAGCACCGCGAAGGGCGCTAGGGTCACGCCCCGCAGGCCCTCCGTCGGACGCACGTACGCCCGGTAGGCCGCCGTGTAGGCCAGCAGATCGTCGCGTCGCCCGGCCATCCGCTCGCGTAGGGCCCCCACCTCCAGCCCTCGGTCGGCTGCCGCATCCAGCGCGGCCAAGGCGGCCGGCAAGGCCGCCCGACCGGCGGCGCCGACGCTCGCGTACTGCTCACGGATCAGTCCCTCGGCCTTGGCCGACCAGGGCAACACCTCGCAGTCCAGCAGCAACCAGTCGGTGTCCAACTCCTCCCACAGCCCGGCGGCGGACACTGCGGCCCGGACCCGGGTCAGCAGATCGGCCTCCGACTCCGCCGGGAAGAAGGGCCTGCCGGTGCGGGTGTGCACCACCCCGCGGCCCGGCGAGAACGGGCCGCCCTCGTCCTCCCGGCAGACCAGCACGACCGCCCGGGAGCCCATGTGCTTCTCCTCGCAGATCACCCGGTCCACCCCGGCCGCCCGGTAGTCGGCGAAGGCCTCCGCCGGATGCTCCAGGTAACCGTCGAGCTTCGAGGTCGAGCAGGGCGCCATGGTCGGCGGCAGCCACACCAGCCAGCGGGGATCGACCGCGAAGCGGCTCATCACCTCCAATGCGGCGGCGGCGTTCTCCGCCGGTACGGTCAGCGAGCCGTACGGGTGCTCGATGTGCCGACGGCCGAGCACATCGGTCAGTTCCAGCACCTCGTCCGGTCGGGCCGGTGCGGCGGTCAGCGGGCGGACCGGGGCGTACCACTCACGCTCCGCCGGTACCCCCACCAACTCCCGTTCCGGGTAGCGCAGGGCGGTCAGCCGGCCGCCGAACACGCAGCCGGTGTCGATGCAGATGGTGTTGTTGACCCATTCCGGCTCCGGAGTGGGGGTGTGGCCGTAGACCACCGTGGCCGTACCCCGGTACTCCCGGGCCCAGGGGTAGCGCACCGGCAGGCCGTACTCGTCGGTCTCCCCGGTGGTCTCGCCGTACAGGGCGAAGGCGCGTACCCGCCCGGAGGCCCGGCCCTGGTATTCCTCCTTGAGCCCGGCGTGGGCCACCACCAACCGGCCGCCGTCGAGCACGTAGTGGCTGACCAGGCCGTCGACGAAGGCGGCCACCTCGGCGCTGAACTCTGCCGGCTCGGCGGCCAGCTGTTCCAGGGTCTCCGCCAGGCCGTGGGCCACCTTCACCGTGCGCCCGCGCAGACTGCGCAGCAGCTTCTGCTCGTGGTTGCCGGGCACGCAGAGGGCGCGCCCGGCCGCGACCATGCCCATCACCAGGCGGAGCACCCCCGGGGAGTCCGGGCCCCGGTCCACCAGGTCCCCCACGAACACCGCGGTACGCCCCGCCGGGTGGGTGGCGTCGACCGGCCGACCGGCCTCGTCGCGGTGCACCTGCCAACCCAGCCGGTCCAGCAGGGTCTCCAACTCGGCGCGGCAGCCGTGCACGTCACCGACGATGTCGAAGGGCCCGGTCAGCTCCCGCCGGTCGTTGAACAGCCGCTCGATGCGGATCTGGGCGGCCTCGATCTCCTCGACCCCCCGCAGCACATGCACCTTGCGGAAACCCTCCCGAGCCAACTGGGAGTACGTCCGGCGCAGGTCGCGGGACATCCGGGCCAGCACCTGCCGACCGAAGGTCCGGTCGGCTCGGGCCTCGGTACGCGCCCAGGCCAACTCCTCCGGTACGTCCAGCACGATCGCCACCGGCAGGACGTCGTGTTCCCGGGCCACCCGGACCAGGGCGGCCCGGGCGTGCGGCTGGAGGTTCGTGGCGTCGACGACGGTCAGCCGACCGGCCCGCAGTCGCTTGCCGGCCACGTAGTACAGCGCGTCGAAGGCGTCCGCCGAGGCGGACTGGTCGTTCTCGTCGTCGGCGACCATCGCCCGGAAGGCGTCGGAGGAGAGCACCTGGCTGGGCGCGAAGTGCCGGCGGGCGAAGGTGGACTTGCCGGACCCGGAGACGCCGACCAGCGCCACCAGCGACAGCTCAGGCACATCCAGTACAGCCACCGCACCTCCTTGAAAGGAAGGGCCCCTTGTTAACGCCTCCGGTAGAGCAGGGGCCCCCTGTTAACACTCAATTCCGGGTGAACACGGCCAGTTGGGTCGGCGCCCCCAGCCCGGGGTCCGCATCGCCGATTCCCCGTACGACCGCCGAGTAGCCGTAGGTCGTGCAGACCCGGTCCACCCACCCGGCGAACTCCGTACGGGTCCACTCGAAGCGGTGGTCGCCGTGCCGGAAGCCGCCCGCGGACAGACCCTCGTACCGGAGGTTGTACTCCACGTTGGGGGTGGTCACCACGACCGTGGTCGGTCGGGCGTGACCGAAGACGGTGTCCTCCAACGCCGGCAACCGGGGCGGATCGAGGTGCTCGACGACCTCCATCAACACGGCGGCGTCGTACCCGCGTAGCCGCTCGTCCCGGTAGGTCAGGGCGGACTGGTGCAGGGTGACCCGGTTGCGTTGCCGCTCGGGGAGCCGGTCCAGGCGCAGCCGACGAGCGGCCAGGTCCAGGGCCCGGGTCGAGACGTCCGTGCCGATGATCTCGGTGAACCGGCGGTCCCCGATCAGGGTGGCCAGCAGGGCACCGGAACCACACCCCAGATCCAGTACCCGCTGGGCACCGGCCTCGACCAGTGTGGCGTGCACCGCCTCGCGCCGCTGGGCGGCCAGGGAGGCCCGGGGGGTCGACTGGTCGGTCGCCTCCTCCTCGCCGCCCGGCTCGTCCGTGGGGCACTGTGCGGCCAGCCGTTCCAGGGCGTGGGCGGCCAGCGCCCGCCGGTGGGCCAGGTAGCGGCGCACGATCAGGCCGCGCTCCGGATGGTCGGCCAGCCAACCGGCACCCACCCGCAGCAGCTTGTCCACCTCGTCCGGGGTCACCCAGTAGTGCTTGGCGTCGTCCAGCACGGGCAACATGACGTACAGGTGGTGCAGGGCCTCGGCCACCCGCAGGGTGCCGGTGAGGGTGAGATCGAGGTACGGGCTGTCACCCCACTGCGGGTGCCCCTCGTCCAGGGCGATGGGGGTGCCCGTGACCTGCCAGCCCAGCGGAGTGAACAACCGGGCGGCGACCTCGGCGCCACCCCGGCAGCGCAGCACGGGCACCCGGACTTCCAGCGGAATGGGGGTGGCGGCCAACTCCGGGCGTTCCCGGGAGTCGCCCCGCAGGGCCGACCGGTACACCCGCGACAGGGCGGAGGCGAGCAGGCTGGACGCGGCGTACGGCCGGTCGTTGACGTACCGCCCGAGGGTGAAGTCTGCCGGGGTGGTGGTCGGCTGCCGTCCACGACCTCTGCCCCGCGCGGCGGCCAGCTTCGTGGGGTCGACCTCAAGCAGGAGGGCGGCCGTGCAGCGTGCGTCGTCGGCCTGCGGATAGAAGACGTGCGCGGTACCGACCGGCAGGTCGAAGGCGTGCGTACGACCGGGATGCTTGACCAGCAGGTGACCGAGGTCGGTCGCCGGCCGGTGAGTGGTGGTCAGGGTCAGCAGCACCGGCCCATGGTGTCAGCTCGATCGATCTTGCGTCGCCCCGATTATCGGGTCAGCGGTAGTCCTCCTCGTCGGCGGCGACCACCCGGGCCTGCTCCATCGCGTCCCAGTCGTCGACCTCGAAGCCGCGGTGCGGTTCCTCTTCACCGTGCGCGGGGTCGATGACGGCGGCCTGCTCGATGGCGTCGGCCGGCTCAGCCTCCAGGTCGCGCTCCTCCGGGCCGAGGTGGTCGCCGGGGGCGAAGTCCTCTTCGGGCTGACCCATTCGATGCCTCCGGGTAATCGGTGGACAGTTCCCACCCACCGTACGGGCTGAGTCGGCACCTCGCTGGGAACCGACCTGCCGGGCGCGTGAGGGTACGCCGTACTCGCAGGTCAGTCGGGCCGAACCGGCCCGCCGGCGGCTACCCGGTGCCAGGATGTTGTCGTGGGCTTCCTCATCCGACTGGCGACGACCGCGGTCGCACTGTGGGTCACCACGCTGATCGTGCCCGGGGTCGAGGTGACCGGACGCAGGTTCTCCGACACCGCCTTCACTTTGATCATCGTGGCGTTGATCTTCGGGGTGATCAACGCGGTGCTCAAGCCGGTCATCAAGGTGGTGGGCTGTGTCTTCTACCTGGCGACTCTCGGCCTGTTCGCCCTGGTGGTCAACGCTCTGCTGTTCCTGCTGACCGACTGGATAGCGGGGTCGCTGGACCTGCCGTTCCATGTCCGGGGCTTCTGGGCGGCCTTCTGGGGCGCCATCGTGATGGCCGTGGTCACCTGGCTGATCAGTGTCATCGTGCCGGACTCGATGGATCGACGGTGAACCCCCGGCGCGCTGGCCCGGTTGTGCCCGGCTGTGTGAGCTACGGGATACTTCCCGCGGAGGACAGCGCGGTCCGGCGTGCCCATTGGATTCAGGCGCCGTAAACCGGCACGCAAGGAGAACAGCGGCCGCACGGCCGACAGCGGCAAGTAAGGAGCGTTCGACATGCCCATCGCTTCCCCCGAGGCTTACGCCGAGATGCTGGACCGCGCCAAGGCGGGCCGGTACGCGTACCCGGCGATCAACGTGACGTCGTCGCAGACGCTCAACGCGGCGCTCAAGGGCTTCGCCGACGCGGAGAGCGACGGCATCATCCAGGTCTCCACCGGTGGCGCCGAGTACCTCTCCGGCCCCTCGATCAAGGACATGGTCACCGGTGCGGTGGCGTTCGCCGCGTACGCCCACGAGGTGGCCAAGAAGTACCCGGTCAACATCGCCCTGCACACCGACCACTGCCCCAAGGACAAGCTGGACAAGTTCGTCCGGCCGCTGATGGCCATCTCCCAGGAGCGGGTGAAGGCCGGCCAGGAGCCGCTGTTCCAGTCGCACATGTGGGACGGCTCGGCCGTGCCGGTGGCGGAGAACCTGGAGATCGCCGAGCAGCTGCTCGCCGAGGCCGCCAAGGGCAAGATCGTCCTGGAGATCGAGGTCGGCGTCGTCGGCGGCGAGGAGGACGGTGTCGAGAACGCCATCAACGACAAGCTCTACACCACGGTCGAGGATGGCCTGGCCATGGTCGAGGCCCTCGGCCTGGGCGAGAAGGGCCGCTACATGGCGGCGCTGACCTTCGGCAACGTGCACGGGGTCTACAAGCCGGGCAACGTCAAGCTCCGCCCCGAGGTGCTCAAGCACATCCAGGAGGCGGTCGGCGCCAAGTACGGCAAGGAGAAGCCGCTGAGCCTGGTCTTCCACGGCGGCTCCGGCTCGCTGCTGTCGGAGATCCGCGAGGCCCTGGACTACGGCGTGGTGAAGATGAACATCGACACCGACACCCAGTACACCTTCTCCCGCCCGGTCGCCGACCACATGTTCCGCAACTACGACGGCGTACTCAAGGTCGACGGCGAGGTCGGCAACAAGAAGATGTACGACCCGCGGGTGTGGGGCAAGGCCGCCGAGGCCGGCATGGCCGCCCGCGTGGCGGAGGCCTGCGAGCACCTGCGCTCGACCGGCACCACGATGACCAAGTGACGCACTGACGTCGTGACGACGGCGGCCAGACTTCCTCCCGGAGCCTGGCCGCCGTCGCTTTGTTAATAGGGGGCCCTTCCTCTACCGGAGGCGTTAATAAGGTGCCCTTCCTTACCCCAGGAGAAGCCGGACGGCCTCGTGGGCGTCGTCGGTCAGGTGCACCGTGCCGGACAGGTCACCGAACGGGGAGCCGGCCAGCAGCGGGCGCAGCAGGGCCTCCACCGGCAGTTCCTCCGTCCAGTAGGTGCGGTCCAGGAAGACGTACGCCCCACTGGCCCCGTCGGTGCCGTAGTAGGTCTTGGTGGCCGCCTGGAACACCTCCTGCACCGTGCCGGCCCGGCCGGGGGCGAAGACGATTCCGCCTCGGGCCAGCCGCAGGATGGTGTCCTCCCGGATGGCGTTCGAGAAGTACTTGGCGATCCGCCCGGCGAACAGGTTCGCCGGTTCGTGGCCGTAGAGCCAGGTGGGAACGGCCAGCCCGCCGCAGTGGGCCCAGTCCAGGTCACCGGTGGCCAGTTCGGTCGAGTCGGCCCGGTACGCCGTCAGCGGATCGGTGCCCTCCGGTGGTGGGGTGACTGACCGGCCGTACAGTTCCCGGACCCGAAGGGCCGCCGCCGTGTACCGGTCGTGGTCGGTGTAGTCGGGGGCGGTGGCCAGCAGGTCGATGGCGGCGGTCAGGTCCTCGGCCGGGCGGGTCGACAGGTAGGCGCCCAGGTTGGCGGCCTCCATCACCCCCGGCCCCCCACCGGTGACCACCAGCCGCTGAGCCCGCGCCAGCTCCCGGCCGAGCACCGCGGCCATCCGGTACGACCGGCTGCCCCGGCGTACCGCGTGCCCGCCCATCACCCCCACCACCGACTGCGGCCCGTGCGCGGTCAGCCAGGCGCGGGTGGCGTCGGCCAGGGCGTTGTCCACCCCGTGGTCGTGCAGCCGCTGGCTGAGGGCCTCCCGCACGTCGGGCAGGGCCCCGCCGTGGTCCCGGAAGTGCGCGTACACCCGGTTGTCGTACATCGCCTGGTAGCCGCCCTCGGCGAAGCCGGCGGCCAGCTCCTCCGGGGTGTAGAGGTGCGGCGGCTGGGTCGGGTAGGGCAGCCCGGAGAAGGGGGGCACCACGTTGGCGCCGCGCCGGACCAGGTCGGCGCCGACCTGTCGGGAGGCGAAGCGGCAGCCGACGAAGAGGGTCCCGGCCACCTCGACGGAGGTGAAGTCGGGGACCGGCGCCAGATCCAGCCGAAGCCCTTGAATGGTCAGCCCGACCAGGCTTCCGCCGGCCAGCCGCCGATCGAATTCGGCCCGGGTCTGAATCTCGTTCGTCCAGGTGTGCGGCTCGATGACGTCCGCGGGGGGTGGGGTCGGCACCCGGTCATCCTGCCCGGCCGGTTCAACCCGCGCCGAGCGGCCCCGGCCCGGATTCCGGCGGCCTGACCGGGGCCTGTGGGCCGATCGGTCGGCGCGCCTGCCGGACCCGCTCGCACACCCTCGCGCGAAGCGGGTTGAATGGGGCGATGCAGAACCTCCTACCTGAGCCACCCGCCACCCTCCTGCCCGCCCACGAGGAGGCCGACGCCGCCCTGGCGGCGGCGGAGCAGGCCGGCAGCGACGAGGCGTACACCGCCGCGGCGGGCCGGTTCCCGAACCACAGCGCCGCCTGGGCGGCACTGGCCACCCGGGCCTTCGCCGAGGACCAGGCCGTCACGGCGTACGCGTACGCCCGTACCGGCTACCACCGTGGCCTGGACCAGCTGCGCCGCAACGGCTGGAAGGGACACGGTCCGGTGCCCTGGTCGCACAAGCCGAACCGGGGCTTCCTGCGGTGCCTGTACGTGCTGTCCCGGGCTGCGGACGAGATCGGCGAGGCCGACGAGGCGGCCCGCTGTGCCCAGTTCCTCCGCGACTGCGACCCGGCCGCCGCCGACGCCCTGGCCAGCAACTGACCCACCTGGCCGCACTGCGACGCTGACGCCGCCAGGCATGATCGCGCTCGATCCCGGATCGAGTGGTCTCCCGCGCTCTGGAAGCCACTCGATCCCGGATCGAGCGCGCCGCTCCCGCCCGGGTCTACAGGCCCTCGGCGACCGCTGCGGCGATCTTCAGCCAGGCGTCTCGGGTGGCCGCGGAGAGTCCGGCGTATCGGATGGGTTCGCCGGTGTCGATGAGCCGCTCGTACGGGGCCAGCAGCACCGCCCGGGTGCGCGCGGCGAAGTGCTCCTGGATGGCCGGCAGGTCGATCTCCTTGCGCGAGGGCGGCATCGAGACCACCGTCACCGCCTGCCGGACCAGCCGTTGCCGTCCGCTCTGCTCCAGGTGGTCGAGCATCCGGGCGGCGGTCTCGGCCGAGTCGTTACGGGCCGACATGGTGACCACCAGTTGATCGGTGGCGTCCATCGCCGCCTGCCAGTTCTGCGCCCGTACGTTGTTGCCGGTGTCCACGAAGATCAACTTGTAGAACCGGCTGACCACCTCGCGGATCTCACCGAAGGCCGCGGCGGTGAGCATCTCGCCACCGGTAGCGGACTCGTCCGAGGCCAGCACGTCGAACATGCCCTCGCCCTGCGAGCGGACGTACTGCGACAGGTCCCCGACCCGGCCGTGCGCCCCGTGGAACTGCCCCAGATCACGCAGCAGGTCCCGCACCGTACGGGAGTGGAAGTCCTGCTGGGCCCGCATCCCCAGGGTGCCCTGAGTCTCGTTGTTGTCCCAGGCCAGCACGTAACCGCCACGCTTCTGACCGAAGGTCATGGCGAGCAGCAGGATGGCCACCGTCTTGCCGGCCCCACCCTTGGGGTTGACCACGGTGACCTGACGCAGCCCACCGAAGTTGCGCCGCACCATCTCGATGTCCCGCTTGAGTTCCAGCTCGTGCCGACCCGGTGGCAGCTTCACCAGGCCGGTTTTGTTGACCACCGCGCGGAGCCCGATGGTCGCCACCGGTTCGGTGGGGCGTACCTGCCGCCGCCGGGCGAAGTCCTCCGCGGTGGGTGCCCCGCCGGTCTCCTGGGTCCAACCCTGGTCGGCGTACCCGGGAGGGGTCCGGGAGGCGGTCTCCACCGGCTGAGACGGCGCGGTGGCCGCCGGCGGGCCCTGCTGCTGCCAGGGCGCCGGCTGCCAGGCCGGTTGTGGTGGGAAGGGACCGGGCGGGGTCGCATACGCCGGCCCGACCTGGGGTGCTCCCGGCCCGGGAGGGGGCGCGACGGGCGTCCTACCGTCGGCCGAGGGCGCTGGCACCTGCGCTGCGGCCGTGAAGGGCGGCACCTGGGCGGTGGCCGTCAGAGGCGGCCCTGGCTGGGGTACGGGCGACTCGACGGCCTCCGGGTCGCCGTGCTGCGCCGAGGCCGCGTGCCGTCCCTGCTCACCGTGCTGCGGTGCCACGGCATAGCCGCCCTGCTGGGCCGAGGAGTCGCCGCCCTGGTGGGCCGAGGGGTCACCGTGCGGGTGGGCCGGGGTGAGGGGCTGATGCGGGCCGGGCTGTGGGGGTACCGCCGGGCCGGGCTGCGGGGGTATCGCGGCGCCGGAGAAGGGGGCGGTGGGAATCGGCGGCAGCGGCTGGGCCGGTCCGGCCCAGGTGGGGCGTGGTGTGACCGCGGAGGCCACCCCCCGCTCGCCGGTCTCCGGCGGGGTGGCGGCACCGGACCGCTGCGGTGGTTGCGCCCAGGGGGACTCCGCCGTCGGTCGGGCCGGTGTCGGCTCGCCGCCGTCCGGAGCGGTCTCCGGCGCGGAGTCCGGGTGAGCCGGGTCCGCGTTGTCGTTGGCCGTGGACGCCGCACCCTCCCGGTTCGGGGTAAGAGCGGTCGGCGGGTCGAGGGTGAACGGCAGGTTCAGGTCGACCTGACCGGCCTCCGGCTGAGGCCCGACGGGCACCACGGCCCGCCCCGACGCGGCGGCGGTGCCGGCACTGTCCGCCCCCGGCCCCCAAGCGCTGCCCTCAGCCCCTGGACCCCAAGCGCTGCCCGATCCGGCGGTGGTGCCGGCGCTGTCCGTGTCCGACCCCCATGCGCTGCCCGACGCGGCGAAGTCCGGACCGGCGGGCACCCCCGGATCCGGTTGGTTGGCCGTGGCCGGTGCCCAGCCGCTGGCAACCGGCCCGCCGGTGAGTGAGGGGTAGTCGGCCGGCGAGGGAGGTACGGCGTTCGGGTACCCGCCCGGCACCCCCGGCTGGGTGGCCGAGGGCACCGGGTGTACGCCGGGCGGCGTGGCCGGATGTACGCCGGGTGGTGTGGTCGGGCGGACACCGGGTGGTGTGGCGGCGGGCGGCGGTGGATCCCATCCGGACGCGCCGAAGCCGTCGATCTGGTCCGGTGGCCAGAGTGGTTCGATGTCCCGTTCCGGCACCCCATGCTGGCCGGGCGCGGGCACCCGGTCGGCGTTCTCGTCCACCACGGTTCCTCCCCATTCCTCCAGCCGAGGATAGGCCCACCGGCCGATCTCGGCCGCCGGTGCGGGACGCGGTCAGGCGGTCCAGACCGCCCAGGCCCCCGGCTCGGTCCACCAGGACCGCTTACGGGTCAACTCAGCCTGCACACCGTCGTCCAGGTAGGGCAGTGCGGCATCGTCGCGGGGCAGCACGGAGGCGGCCCGGCCACGTGCCCGGCGTACCTCCAGGCGTACCCGCCGACGGCCCAGCCGGGACCGGGTGACCACCGGTACGGCCACCGCCACCTCGACCAGCCCGTCGGTCGGATCGGGGTCGGCCAGCAGGGTTACCTCGTCGAGCCGGGCGTAGCCCCCCGCGTTGCCGATCACGCAGGCCAGCAGGGGATCGTCGCCGTTGGACAGGACGGCGTCGTCGACCTCGACCCGGCCGCGCCAGTGCAGGGGTCGCCCGTCCTCACCGGCCGCCCCGAGCAGGGCGCCGTCCAGGGTGACCGAGCCGCCGTCGTTGCGCAGCAGATCGAGCCGCCGGGGGGTGCCGTCGAGTACCGCGGCGGCCACCCCCGCCGGGTCGCGCGGCAAGCCGAGCTGCGCGGCCAGGTCACGGTGGGTGGTGCTGCGGGCCGGGTCCAGCGGCAGTACGCCGATCGGCGGCAGGTCCGGCACGGTCCGGTTGCCGGCCAGGTCCGCCGGGCGACGGCTGGGGGGTGGGGCGTACCGCCGGACCAGCCGGCGCAGCACGGCGCGCAACTGTGCGTCACCGGCCACGGCCGCCACCAGGCGGGTCTTGGAGTCCGGATCCGGCCAGGTGAGGCCGTCAGGCCGGGCCGGGCCGTCGAGCCGGGCCAGCACCTCGTCGATCTCCGCGTCCGACCGGGCCGTCACCGTCTCGACCCGGGCACCCCGAGCGGTCAGCGCGTCGGCACAGGCCAACACGGGTACGCGGGGGGTCTCGCAACGCTCCTCACGGTCCTTGGCAGCCGCCGTCACCGCACCGCCACAGCAGGCTTCGCCGCTGCCGCACCCAGCTCCGGGAGCGTCCCGCTCCGAGCCCAGTGTGAGCAGCACCACGTCGTACACGGGTAGCTCCTCCTGCTTATCGCGCGACCCCTGCCGGTCGTGCCGTCACTACTTGTTAACCTGACACCCCGGGCTCGCTGACCGGTCGCCATCTGGCACCCGAGCCTTCTGGAGGCGAGAAGATGCCAGCGATCGTGCTCCTCGGCGCTCAGTGGGGCGACGAGGGCAAGGGCAAGGTTACCGACCAGCTGGGTGAGCGGGTCGACTACGTCGTCCGTTACTCGGGCGGCAACAACGCAGGCCACACGGTGATCACCCCGGACGGCCAGAAGTACGCCCTGCACCTCATGCCCTCGGGGGCACTCTCCCCGAACGCCGTGATCGTCATCGGCAACGGTGTGGTGGTCGACCCGAAGGTGCTGCTCAGCGAGATCGACGGGCTGGCCGAGCGGGGCGTCGACGTCTCCCGGCTCCGGATCTCCGGCGACGCGCACCTGATCATGCCGCACCACCGGGCGCTGGACCGGGTGGTGGAGCGCTACCTGGGCAGCTCCCGCATCGGCACCACCGGCCGGGGCATCGGCCCCGCGTACGGCGACAAGGTCGCCCGGATGGGCATCCGGGTGCAGGACCTGCTCGACCCGGGCATCCTGCGCAAGAAGCTGGAACTCGCGCTGCGCGAGAAGAACCAGGTGATGTTCAAGGTCTACAACCGCAAGGGCATCGACCTGGACGCCACCATCGAGGAGTACCTGGAGTACGCGGAGCGGCTGCGGCCGTACATCGCGGAGACCCGGTCGATGCTCTGGGACGCCCTGGACCGGGGCGACACCGTCCTGCTGGAGGGTGCCCAGGCCACCATGCTCGACATGGACCACGGCACCTACCCCTTCGTCACCTCGTCGAACCCGACGGCCGGCGGGGCGTGTGTGGGCGCGGGCATCCCGCCGACCGCCATCACGAAGGTGATCGCGGTGAGCAAGGCGTACACCACCCGGGTCGGCTCGGGCCCCTTCCCGACCGAACTGTTCGACGACAACGGCGCCCACCTGCGCAAGGTCGGCCACGAGTACGGCACCACCACCGGCCGGGAACGTCGCTGCGGCTGGTTCGACGCCGTGGTCGCCCGCTACGCCTGCCGCCTCAACGGCGTCACCGACCTGGTGATCACCAAGCTGGACGTGCTGACCGGCCTGGCCACGGTCCCCATCTGCGTCGGGTACGAGATCAACGGCAAGCGGGTCGACGACATGCCGATGACCCAGACCGACTTCCACCACGCCACCCCGATCTACGAGGAGCACGACGGCTGGTCGGAGGACATCACCAAGGCCAGGACCGAGGAAGACCTCCCGGAGAACGCCCGGCGCTACATCGCCCGCATCGAGGAACTCTGCAACACCCGGGTCTCGGTGGTGGGCGTGGGCCCCGGCCGCGAGGAGAACGTGACCCGCCACCCCCTCCTCCCCTGACTTCCCGTTTCCGTGTTGGTCAAGAGGTTGGCGTCTCGGAGAGCCGCCGGATCTGAGACGCGAACCTCTTGATCAACAGGGGTCGGGGTGGGGGTGGGTAGGATTCCGGGTCGTGCGGGTTTTGTTGCTGGGTGGTGGCGGGCGGGAGCATGCGCTCGCGCTGCGGCTTGCCGAGGATGCGTCCGTTTCCGAGTTGATCTGTGCGCCGGGTAACCCCGGGATCGCGCAGGTCGCCCAACAGCGGTCGGTGGACATCGTCGATCCGGGTGCCGTCACGGCGCTCGCCGTCGAGGTGGCCGCGGACCTGGTGGTGATCGGGCCGGAGGCGCCGCTGGTCGCCGGGGTGGCCGACGCGGTACGCGCCAAGGGCATCCCGGTGTTCGGCCCGAGCGGCGAGGCGGCCCGGCTGGAAGGGTCGAAGACCTTCGCCAAGGACGTGATGACCGCCGCCGGAGTCCCCACCGCACGGGCCTACACCTGCACCGAGGAGCAGAGCGTCGGCCGGGCGCTCGACGAGTTCGGCCCGCCGTACGTGGTGAAGAACGACGGGCTCGCCGCCGGCAAGGGGGTCGTCGTCACCGAGGACCGGGCGGCGGCACTGGAGCACGCCCGGCAGTGCGGTCGGGTGGTGATCGAGGAGTACCTCGCCGGGCCCGAGGTGTCGCTGTTCGTGGTGACCGACGGGGAAGCGGCCGTGCCGCTGCTGCCGGCTCAGGACTTCAAGCGGGTCGGCGACGGCGACACCGGCCCGAACACCGGGGGCATGGGGGCGTACGCTCCGCTGCCCTGGGCCCCGGCCGGTCTGGTCGACGAGGTCATGCGCGATGTGGTGTACCCGACCCTGGCCGAGATGCGCCGCCGGGGCACCCCCTTCGCCGGTCTGCTCTACGTCGGGCTGGCGATCACCGCCAAGGGCCCCCGGGTGATCGAGTTCAACGCCCGCTTCGGTGACCCGGAAACCCAGGTGGTGCTGGCTCTGCTGGAGACTCCGCTGGCCGGGCTGCTGCACGCCGCCGCCACCGGCACCCTGGCCGAGCACCCGCCGCTGCGCTGGCGTCCCGGTGCCGCCGTCACCGTGGTGGTCGCCGCCGAGGGTTACCCGGCCAAGCCGCGTACCGGTGATGTGATCACCGGGGCGGACCGCCCCGGGATCATCCACGCCGGCACCCGTCAGGACCCCGACGGCGCCTTGCTCTCCGCCGGGGGCCGGGTCCTCTGCGGTACGGCCACCGGCGAGAACCTGGCCGCCGCGCGCGATGCGGCCTACCAGTTGGTACGCGAGGTGACCCTGGAAGGCTCGCATCACCGCTCCGACATCGCCGCCGTCGCGATCGAAGGCGGCATCGTCATCCCCCACTGACCAGCGCCGGTGCCACCACGGGCGGTGGCGATGTCGTCTGGACCGGTGGTGCTGGTGCCCGCCGGGACCGAGGAGGCACGGTGAGTGGGTTCTCCACGCTGGTGACCGTGGTGGCACTGGGTGGGGCCCTGCTGCTGCTCGTGGCCGGGGTCGGTCATGCCGTGCACCCGCAGCGGGTCCGGGCCCTGCTGGCCCGGCAGGCTCTGCTGCCCTCCGTGATGCAAACCTGGGCCGGTCGGCTGCTGGGCGCCACCGAGGTGGGTCTGGCCCTGATGGTCCTCGGTGTCGTGCTGCTCGCCCCGCACCTGTCCGCCGCCGGGTACGCCCTGCTGGCGGGCACCTACCTCGTCTTGGCGGGCTACGCCGAGGTGCTCCGAAGGCGTCGACCCGGTACCCCCTGCGGCTGCCTGGCGGGTGCCCGATCCACCGGCCTCCCGGTGGTGATCCGCGCGCTGATCTTCGCTGCCGCAGCCGGGTCGGTCGCCGTGGCGGCAGCGGCACCCCAAGCCGAGTCGGTGCTCCGACCCGGTCTCGAAGTGTGGCTGGCCGCCGGCGTGACGGCCACCGCCGGATGGCTGGTGCCAGAACTGTTCTGACTCCACTGTGGTCTTGGCTTCAGCCGGGGGCGACAAAGCCGCACAGAACTCCAAGATCAGGTTTAGTCGCTTCGAAGGGATCTACCCACCGAGAATCGACGCCCTGAATCGGCGATTTGGATTGGTCCGGGGGGTAAAGCCCGAAGCCGTGCCGGGCCAAGATTTTGGTCGCATAAGGACATTGCCCCAAATGCCGTGCAGGACATTGCTTTCCCTGGTGCCGTTGCTACGGTCTGACCACCAGGAAGGGAGATCAAGTGCCCGTTCAAAGTCTTGAGTTGGTGGCACCGAGCGCTGCGGTGGTAAATGTCGAGTTAGCCGAATTCCCCCGGGTCACCAGCGTCGCGGCCCATGTCCGTTTCGCCAGTGGGGCGTACGGGCGCGGATTCCAGATAGGACCGCGCGGTTACCACGAATTCGCGTGCACCTACATGGTGGCCGCGAACCCGGTCGACCGCCTGGTTGTGCACGGCCGCGAGGTGGTCGTGTCGGAGTCGCTGGACAAGCACACCTCGGTAGCCACCCTGATCGGTGACTACCACGAGCTGATGACGGTGTTCGGTGGTCCGGCCCCGCGCCGGGAGAAGCTGGTCGAGCTGTTCTCCAGCCTGGAGATCGCCGACCAGGTTCGTGGGATGGCGCTGCGGCCCAGGCGGGAGACCCTGCTGGGCACGATGAGCGAGCACATCGCGATCTTCGCCGAAGGGCTGGGCTCGCTGTCGATCCCGGGGCCCGGCCACGCGGCCGGTCACCAGCCGCGCCATCAGGGTGCCCGGACTAAGTTCGGTGAGGTGTGGCGGTCGCCCCTGCCCGGGGTCGCCTCGGCCACCCAGTTGACCGACTACACGTACACCCTCGGTTTTCCCTCCGCCATGGCGGAGGTGGTCTTCGCCGACGGCGACGACAAGGCGACCGATGCCGACAAGCTGAGCTGGTTGGAGCAGATCAACATCTCCTGGGCGGCCGGCTGATGTCACCGTCGGTGGCGCTGACCATCCTGAACTGGACCGCCATCCTGATTCTGTTCCTGGCGGTCGGAGCCCTCCTGCGGGAGATCAGGATGCTCCGGGCGCTGGTGGTCCGCGAGGTCAGCTATTCCTCCGCCGGGCCGGACGTGGTGATGGGTGCCACCGTGACGGGTGGCTCGGATCGCATCGTCGTCGCCTCGGACACCG
Organism: Micromonospora sp. NPDC047134; assembly: GCF_040643455.1. Taxonomy (NCBI): domain Bacteria; kingdom Bacillati; phylum Actinomycetota; class Actinomycetes; order Micromonosporales; family Micromonosporaceae; genus Micromonospora; species Micromonospora sp. NPDC047134. The sequence goes on along the minus strand of NZ_JBEYUI010000035.1, from coordinate 5,806 downwards.
GCTGCCCGCTGTGCGGTGCGGTGACGGCACGGCTCGCGGAACTGTCCGCTGCGGCGGGTGTCCGCCCGGTCCTGCTCACCTACGAGGAGGTCGAGCAGTGGCCGGCGCCGATCCGGCAGGAGTTCGATGTCGTGTCCGACCGGGACGAGTGGCAGAAGATCGCCCATCTGAGCCCGCCGGTGTTGATGGCCGTCCGAGCTGACGGCCAGGTGGTCGATCTGGCCCTGCCGGTCGACGTCGGGTCGGCCGAGCGGCAGTTCGACATGTTGCGAAAGAAGATCGTGCACAGCGAGGGGAGTTCGTCATGGCGTTGACGCTCGACCAGATTCCAGACCTGTCCGTAGCCCCGCCCAACGCGCCGCGCAGCCGGGCCCTGACCGAACTGCGGGTGAAGCCGCAGCGCCGTACGGTGTTGCGCGGCATCGCCTTCAGCGCCTTCGCGGTGGGTGGGTTCGTGGCCTCCACCACCGCCCGGTTCGCCTCCCCGGCCCACGCCGAGACCGGGCCCGGCGGCCTGACCGGTTGGGACCGCAACGACTGCAAGGACGCGTACCCCAACGGCTACTCGGAGCAGAAGGACAACGTCGGGGCGTACACCTCCCGGGCGGGTGCCTGCTTCGGTGGCGTGTACCGGGGCAGCACCTACTGCGCCTCCGGTTGGCACCGGTCCGGCACGGTGCGGGACGCCCCGGTCGTCTACTACTACAAGCCGGTGTCGAACGCCTGCGGTACGACCACGAAGAAGAACGCGTGGCGGTGGACCACCCCCGACGGGGTCTGGTGGCGGTGCTCGGACGGGAACACCACGGTCTCTGCCGGCGGCACCAGCAACACCTACTTCACCATCTGCCGGTACTGACCATGCTCGAACGCAGAAGTGCCGTGCTGCGGCGGCGGTTCTGGCATCCGTTCACCGGCATGGCCTGGGTGGTCGGGATGACCCTGGTCGTGGCCGCAGTGGGTCTGGAGTACGCCGGGTGGTGGGTCACCACCGGGCTGGTGGCGGGCCTGGCCCTGACGGCCGGGTTCGCCACCAGCGGCTCCACTTGAAGCAAGAACTCAGCCGCCGTGCTGAGCTCGCCGGTCTGGCGAGGTTTTCCCGCTTTCTGCTTCTGCCTCGGGCTGGTCGCCGGGGGAATCGTCATCGCGGCGGTCCTGCTGCTGGTCGGTTCTCTGGTGCGGGCGCCCCTGCCGGTGCCGGTGCGGATCGGGATCGTGCTGGTCGCCGCCGTGCTGGTGACCTTGCGTGAACTCGGTGTGCTGCGCTTCGCGCTGCCGGAGAACCAGCGACTGGTGCCGGAGAGCGTCTTCCGGCTGGGACGGTTCGCCGGGCCCTTCCAGTTCGGTCTGGAGATGGGCACCGGGGTGCGGACCTACCTGCCCAGCGGGCTGGCCTATCTGACCGCGGTGCTGCTGCTGCTCTTCGCCACTCCGGTGACGGCCCTGGCCGCCGGGGTCGGGTTCGGCCTGGGCCGGTCCCTGATGACCATGTCGGCCCTGCACTTCGACGACTCCGGGGGCTGGAACCTGGAGTGGGATCACCGGTCCACGGCGGTCAAGCGGGCCCTGCTGCTCGCCTACCTGGCCGCCCTGGCGGTGCTGATCTCGTCGCTGCTGCCGTGAGCACTCCGGTCGGCCGATCGGTTCGATCGGTCGACCGGATCCGCGTGCAACAGAACGCCGTGCCGGTGGCGTACTAGTGGCGAGGGAGGTGGGATGGAAGCCGACGAGTTCGAGATGTTCGTCCGCCAGTCCACGCCGGCGCTGCGCCGGTACGCGCGTGCGGTGGCCGCTGACCCGGACCAGGCCGAGGACCTCCTCCAGGAGACCTACGTGCGGATGGCCGGCGCGTGGCACCGCCTGCTGGTCGAAGGCAACCCACTCGGGTACGCGAAGACCACCATGGTCCGACTGCACATCAGTTGGATGCGGACCCTGGTCCGCCGGGCCCGGCTGACCCCACCGGCCCGCCCCCTGGTCGCCGACGGGGGACTGGGCCGGGTCGACGACCACGACCAGCTCCGCCGGATGCTGGCCGACCTTCCTCCCTTGCAGCGGGTGGTGCTCGTGTTGTCGTACCTGGACGACCTGAGCGACGAGGCGATCGCCGAGGCCATCGGACGACGACCGGCCACGGTCCGTTCGCTGCGTCATCGAGCCCTGGGCGCGATTCGCGCCGAGCTGCCCACCCATGTCGGCGCTGATCGGGAGGTCGCGGGATGAGCGATGTGCGGGAAGCCCTCCGTGCGGTCTGGGACTCCGACCCCGACCACTATCCGACCGGCTCGGATCCCCTGCCGGGGGTACGCGCCCGGCTGCGTCGGCGTCGTCGGGTGCAGACGGCGGGAGCGGGGCTGGCCCTGTCCGCAGTGGTCGGCATCGGGACTTTCGGGGTCATGGTGGCCGAGCGCAGCGAGGCACCGCCGACCGGGCCCACCTCCGCCAGCCCCTTCGCACCTGATCTGTGGGGGCTGCCGCCCTACCTGGATCGGGTGGATGCCACCGAGGCGGTGCTGCGGTCGGCCCGACCTCAGCTGGTGCCGACCGGTGTCCGGGCAGCGTACGAGGGCCGGGGTCCGGTGACCCGGGTGATCGCGGTGTACGACTTCACCGCGCCGACCGGGCTGCCCGGAACGCCACGCGAGGTCAGTGTCCCTAGTGGAGCTCAGGTGCTGACCACGGACGACTCGGCGACCTCGACGGCGTACCTGACGGCGTGGCGGCCGGACGGCAGTTCACTGTTCCTGGCCGTGACCGCGGATCAGGTCGAGGTCCGATCCGCAACGATCGACGCACTGATTCAGGCCAATCTCAGCTGATGTCGCCCGATCCGGCCGGTGGCATTGGGTCGATCGGCCGCCCTGGAGATTGACATACCGTGTCACGATCATCGTGGTCGGTCCGAGCCGCCGACCACGGGGAGGAGGACGCGGTGACCGGTTTTCTCGGCGCGGCACTCAGCTTTCCCACCGTACTGTTCAGCTTTCTGCTGGTGGTGGTGGTCGGCTACTGGCTGCTGGTGTTGACCGGCGTGCTGGATCTGGGCGACGACCTGGACGTCGACGGCGGGGCGGGTGCCTTCCTCGCCGGCCTAGGTCTGGGGGGTGTGCCCAGCGCCATCATCTTCTCCCTGCTCGTCGCCGTCGCCTGGTTCGTCAGCCTGGCCGGCACCGCCCTCCTCGACGGCCTGGGCTTCGGCTCCGGCACCCGGATCCTGGTCTCGATCGGTGTCCTGCTGGCCGCCGCGTTCTGCGCGTGGCTGGTGACCCGGTTGGTCGCCATACCCCTGGAGCGACTCTTCCCGACCGAGTCGGACGCCACCCGGCACGCCTTCGTCGGCAGCCTGTGTGTCGTGCGTACCGGCACGGTCACGGTCGACTTCGGTCAGGCCGAGGTGACCGCGGCCGACGGCTCCTCGGCGGTGGTGCAGGTCCGGCAGCCGGGCGAGGAGAAGATGCCGGCGGGCAGTTCCGCCCTGATCTACGACTACGACACCGAGGGCGAGTTCTTCTGGGTCATGCCCGCCGGTCCCGCCTTCGATCCACTCAGACATTCCGCCCCGTAGCCGCCCCGGTGTAACCGCCCTACCTGCGGATCATCCCGACTGGGGCAGCCGCCCCATCGCCGGCCCGTCCCACGCCGCCCCTGAGACGTCTCGAAAGGAGGATGCGCGGGCGTTCGCCCGGCCGCTGCCGCCGGGCCGCCAACCGCCCGCGCGCCCAACCATGGAAGTCATCACCACTGGAATCGGCATACTCCTCGCCGTCGTCCTGCTCGTCGCGCTCGGCGTGGTGTTCATGGTCAGTCGGTTGTTCCGCAAGGTCGAGCAGGGCAAGGCGCTGATCGTCTCCAAGGTCCGGCGGGTCGATGTGACCTTCACCGGCGCGGTCGTGATGCCCGTCCTGCACAAGGCCGAGATCATGGACATCTCGGTCAAGACCATCGACATCGAACGGACCGGCAACGAGGGCCTGATCTGCCGCGACAACATCCGGGCCGACATCCGGATCACCTTCTTCGTCCGGGTCAACAAGACCGTCGAAGACGTGATCAAGGTGGCGCAGGCGATCGGCACCGCGCGGGCCAGCGACCGGGAGACCCTGCAGGAGCTGTTCAACGCCAAGTTCTCCGAGGCGCTCAAGACGGTAGGTAAGCAGCTCGACTTCGTCGACCTCTACACCAAGCGTGACGAGTTCCGCGACCAGATCATCCGGGTGATCGGCACCGACCTCAACGGGTACAGCCTGGAGGACGCGGCGATCGACTTCCTGGAGCAGACGCCGATGTCGCAGCTCGACCCGGCGAACATCCTGGACGCCCAGGGCATCCGGAAGATCACCGAGCTGACCACCCAGGAGAACGTCCGGACCAACGAGTTCCGGCGCAGCGAGGAGAAGGAGATCACCCGCCAGAACGTCGACGCCAAGGAAGCGATCCTTGAGCTTGAGCGACGGCAGGCGGACGCCGAGGCCAAGCAGCAGCGCGAGATCGAGACCGTACGGGCCCGTGAGCAGGCCGAGGTCACCCGGGTACGTGCCGAGGAGCGGCTGCGCGCCGAGACCGCGAACATCCGTACCGACGAGCAGTTGGGCATCCAGCACGAGAACCGGGCCCGCGAGATCGCGGTCGCCGAGAAGAACCGCGAGCGGGTCATCGCCATCGAGACCGAGCGGATCGAGAAGGACCGCATGCTGGAGGTCATCGGCCGGGAGCGGGAGACCGAGCTGAGCACGATCGCCAAGAACAAGGAGGTCGAGGCCGAGAAGCGGGCCATCGCCGAGGTCGTCCGGGAGCGGATCGCGGTGGAGAAGACCGTGGCCGAGCAGGAGGAGAACATCAAGCGGCTGCGGGTGGTCGAGGAGGCCGAGCGGACCCGCCAGGCGGTGATCATCCAGGCCGAGGCCGAGGCGCAGGAGAACCTGGTCAAGGACATCAAGGCCGCGGAGGCAGCCGAGGCGGCCGCCAAGCACAAGGCCCGCGAGCAACTGGTGCTGGCCGAGGCCCGGCAGCAGGCCGCCGAACTGGACACCCGGGCGAAGATCCGGTTGGCCGAGGGCGTCCAGGCCGAGACCGCCGCGGCCGGCCTAGCCGAGGTGCAGGTCCAGGAGCGCAGCGCCGAGGCGATCGAGAAGGTCGGCCGCGCGGAGGTCGCAGTGGAGCGGGAGAAGCTGCTGGCCGCCGCCGACGCCGTGCGCGAGAAGCTGAAGGGCGAGGCCGAGGGTCTCACCGAGAAGGCCGCCGCGATGGCCGCGCTGGACGACGCCACCCGGGAGCACGAGGAGTACCGGCTGCGCCTGGAGTTGGAGAAGGAGGTCCGCCTCGCCGGGCTGGACACCCAACGGCAGGTCGCCGAGGCACAGGCCAAGCTGGTCTCCACCGGCCTGGAGAAGGCGAACATCGACATCGTCGGTGGGGACAGCGTCTTCTTCGACCGGCTGCTCAGCTCGATCTCGTTCGGCAAGAGTGTGGACGGTTTCGTGGCCCACTCGGACGTGGCGAAGAACCTGACCAAGCCGTGGTTGGACGGCAGTGCGAGCTTCACCGACGACCTGACCCGGATGGTCGGCTCGCTGAGCAGCGCCGACGTGCAGAACCTCACCCTGTCGGCCTTCCTGGCGCAGCAGATGCGCGCCGGTGGCGCCGACCAGGGCAAGCTCCAGGAACTGCTGAAGGCCGCACAGCGTCTGGGGGTGGCGGAGACTCCGGTCGCGGCCCTGACTGGCTCGCGGCAGCGCGCCGGTGAGTGAGCCGACCGCCGGTGGGGGGGGGGGGGGGGGCCCCCCCCCCCCCCCCGCCCCCGCCCCCC
>NZ_JBEYUI010000034.1:0-51025 GCF_040643455.1 Micromonospora sp. NPDC047134 | reverse complement strand
TGATCTTTGTGTGAGAACTCAGATCATGGACAGGGTCCTCCCCATTCCGCTAGACCTCGACCACCACAAATCCCCCCGATGGTCAAAACACGAGGCCGTTGGCCGGCACCCGAACCTCGGGTGCCGGCCAACGGTTTCTTGCTCCCCCTGTGGAGGAATGTCTGTCGGGTCAGCTGTTCCAGTGCTGGGCTACCAGGTCGGCGGCCTGCTGTTCCCACTGGGCGTAGTGGTCGGGGTAGGCCGAGACCTGCACGGTCTGGGCTGCCTTGGTCAGGGGCATGTCCTGCCAGCCGTCGACCTGCTTGAGGCCCTTGAGGAAGGCGGTGGTGGAGTACTCGGGGTCGGTGATCTGCTCGACCGTGCCCCAGCCGCTGGAGGGGCGCTGCTGGAACAGGCCCTGGGAGTCGTGGTCGTTGCGGTCGCCGAGGTGGCCCAGGTTCTCCAGCTTCGATTCCTGCAGGGCGGTGGCGATGGACACCACGGCGGCGCGTTCGTCCATGCCGTTCTTCTTGGTGGCGGCGATGATCGCCTTGGTGTTGGCGACCTGCTCGTCGTCCAGGTCGATGCGGGACTGGTTGCCCTGCACACCGTGGGGGATCAGCTTGCCGGTGTCGGGCTTGTCGGCCTTCGGCTTGTCGGCCTGCACGGCGGCCACCGGGTTCGACTTCACGAGGGTGGTGTCCGCATGACCGGCCACGGGACCGGCGAAGACGCCGCCGGCGAGGGCCACACCGGCAATGCCGAGCACGCTGTTACGGAAGATCGAGTTCATGATGAAGCTCCATTCGGGGGTTGGCGCACCCGCCGAGGGGGATCGGCACGGGGTGCGCAAGCACCGTCCGGCGCTCAAAGAAGAGTGGGGGAAGTCCGCAACGTACCGGGGGAGCGGCTGCGCGTCGTCGGAAGCAACTACAACCGGTGACCGGGGGCGGTGATTCCCGGGGGCGGATCACACCTGACCATTGGCGGTCACGGCGCCCTGCTCGGTCAGCCACCCGATACAACGCCATCCGGCGGAGCCACATTCCGGCCCGCACCCGCCCGGCTCAAGCCCGGCGTCTTCCTCGGCCGTCCAGGCGAGTACAACGCCCCGCAGGCCGCCAGCGTTCCTTGGTAAACCCGGCGAACGGGTCGGCTCCACGACGCAAGTCCGTCCGTGGGACGCAAGTCCGTTCGTGGGGATGCAAGTCCGTTCGTGGCCGCTGGGCCATCTTCTCGGCCACCGGCTCCCCGATCCAACCAGGTGGGCTGCTTGGAAGGTGATCGACTCCGTTGCGCCGTTATGGCGGTTTCCGGCTCGCGTGGATCCCGCCGTTTCGCCGTAACGGCGAGGACGCCCCGCCCACACCGCGCGCACCCGGACGCGCGAGCGGCCGGAGACAGAAGACTGTCTCCGGCCGCCTGAAGGAGGGTGAGCTAATGCTTGAGCATGTTGTCCAGCAGCAGGGCGCAGCGGATCACCCCGAGGTGGCTGTACGCCTGCGGGTGGTTGCCCAGGCCGCGTTCGGCCAGCGGGTCGTACTGCTCGGGCAGCAGACCGGTCGGGCCGGCGGTGTCGATCATCTGGCGGAACAGCTCCTCGGCATCGGTACGCCGACCGGTGCGCAGGTACGCCTCGATCAGCCACGCCGTGCAGATGTGGAAGCCGCCTTCCCGACCGGGCAGTCCGTCGTCCCAGTGGTAGCGGTAGACGACCGGTCCGCTGCGCAGATCCGCCTCGATCTTCAGCACGGTGGACAGGAATCGTGGGTCGTCTCCGGGCAGCAGACCGGACAGGCCGATCCACAGCGAGGAGGCGTCCATGTCCTCGTCGCCGTACGCGACGCTGTACGCCTCGGCCTCCTCGTGCCAGCCGTACTCCAGCACGTTGGCGCCGATCCGGTCGCGCAGTTCCACCCACTCGGGGCGGTCCTCGCCGCCGTGCTGCCGGACCACGTGCAACGCCCGGTCGACCGTCATCCAGCACATCACCTTGGAGAAGATGTGGTGCCGGGGTGGCAGGCGGGCCTCCCAGATGCCGTGGTCGGGCTCGTGCCAGCGGCGGCGTACGGCCTCGACCATGTTCTCCAGCACCCGCCATTCCTCGGCGCGCACCGAGCCGCGTACGTCGGCGGTGGCCGCGATCAGGTCGGCGATCGGGCCGAAGACGTCCAGCTGGAGCTGGTGGTTGGCGAGGTTGCCGACCCGGACCGGGCGGGACCCGGCGTAGCCGGGCAGGGTGTCGATGACCGCCTCGGCACCCAGCTCGAAGCCGTCCACGGTGTAGAGGGGGTGCAGCCGCTCGGGGTGCCCGCCGGTGCGTTCCACACAGCCGTCGACCCAGCGCAGGAACGCCTCGGCCTCGGCGATGGAGCCCAGGTCGACCAGGGCGCGGGCGGTCATCGCGGCGTCCCGCAGCCAGCAGTAGCGGTAGTCCCAGTTGCGGACCCCGCCCAGTTCCTCCGGCAGGGAGGTGGTGGCGGCGGCCAGGATCGAGCCGGTGGCCTCGTGGCAGAGGCCGCGCAGGGTCAACGCGCTGCGGGCGACCAGGTCCCGGGCGGTGGTGGGCAGCCGCAGCGAGGCCACCCACTCCTTCCAGGGCCGTTCCGCCGCCGCCTGCCGCTCGTGGATGGACAGCCGGTGGTGTTCCAGGCTGTGGGTACCGAAGCGCAGCTCCAGCACCACCTGCCCGCCGAGGGCGGACAGGTCCACCACCGCCTTGGCGCTCTCGTAGCCGCCGTCGTTGCCGACCTCCCACTGCACCCCGGGGGAGTAGAGGGCGATCGGCTCGTTGGAGCCGAGCACCAGCAGGCCGTCGTCGAGCGGCTGGAGCTGGACGGCGACCTGCGCGAACTCCGGTCGGGGGGCGAACTCCACCCGGACCCGCCCGGTGCCGGTGAGTACCCGGATCAGGGTGGAGTCACCGGAGATGATCGCCGGCCCGTCCGGGGTGGTCCTCGGGTCGGGCTTGTCCAGCCAGTCGGTGACGGTCAGCCCCGACCAGCGGGTCTCCACCGTCATGGTGCCGGAGCGGTAGCGCTGACCCAGGGGGATGCCGCCGCGTTCCGGGGCGACACTGAAGTGCCCGGCCGGGCTACCCCCGACCAGGTCGGCGAAGATGGCCGCCGAGTCGGGCTTGGGGTTGCACAGCCAGGTCACCTTCGCGTCGGGTGTGAGCAGTGCGACCGTACGCCCGTTGGCCAGCATCGAGTGCCGCTCGATCGGCACCGCCCGCTCGCCGAACAGCCAGTGCCGGCGGGTCTCCAGCAGCAGCCCGAGTACGCGGGCGGCCTCGATCGGCTCGGCCACCCGGTAGTCGGCCTTGGTCTCGCCGGGGCCGATCTTGATGCCGACGTCCGGGCCGCTCAGGTTGCCGAAGGCGTTCTCGTCGGTGACGTCGTCACCGATGAAGAGCACCGCGCTGGCCGACAGTTGGGTGCGCAACTGGTCGACCGCAGTGCCCTTGTGGGTGGCCACCACGGACAGCTCGATGACTTCCTTGCCCTGGGTGACGGTGACGTCCGGCCAGGTGGCGGGACCACTGCGGACCGCCTCGATGGCGGCGGCGGCGATCTGGGGTTCGACCCCCCGGGTGTGTACGGCGACACTGGCCGGCTTGCGCTCCAGCCGTACCCCCGGGTGGGCCGCGGCGATCTCGCGCAGTGCGTTGCGCAGTCGGGTCCGCACCTCGATCAGCTCGGGGGAGAGCCGCTCGACGAAGCCGATGTCGAACTCGGAGCCGTGGCTGCCGACCAGGTGGACCTCGCTGGGCAGCCGGGAGAGCGCGGCCAGGTCACGGAGCGCCCGGCCGGAGACCACCGCGACGGTGGTCTGCGGCAGCGCGGCCAGGGCGCGTACCGCGGCGACCGCCTCCGGCAGGGGTACGGCCTTGCTGGGGTCCTCGACGATCGGGGCCAGGGTCCCGTCGTAGTCGCAGGCGATCAGCAGTTGGGGGACTCGGGCGATCCGCCCGATGGCGGAGATCATCTCCCGGTCCAGGGTGCCCGCCGTGGGCACGATGATCTCGTTGGAGGGGGCGCTCACGCCGCCTCCATGTCGGGTACACCGAGTTCGGTGAGGAAAGACTTAGCCCAGTGCCCCACATCATGGGTGCGCAAGTGGCGTTGCATAGTCCGCATACGGCGACGAGCCTCCGGCTTCTCCACATGCACGGCCCGGAGCAGGGCGTCCTTGACAGCGTCCGGGTCGTGCGGGTTGCACAGGAACGCCTGACGCAGCTCGGTGGCCGCGCCGGCGAACTCACTGAGTACGAGTGCGCCCCCGTGGTCCGCCCTTGATGCGACGTACTCCTTGGCCACCAGGTTCATACCGTCTCGCAGCGGGGTAACCATCATCACGTCGGCGGCGGCGTACATCGCAGCAAGTTCGGTCCGACTGTACGACTGATGCAGATAATGCACGGCAGGCACACCGACCCGGCCGAATTCGCCATTAATCCGACCGACCTCGCGCTCAACCTTGACGCGAAGTGCCTGGTAGTGCTCGACGCGCTCGCGGCTCGGTGTGGCTACCTGCACCATAACAGCGTCTGGGACTGTCAACTTTCCGTCAGCCAACAACTCGCGGAAGGCCTTGAGTCGCAACTCGATGCCCTTGGTGTAGTCGAGGCGGTCCACCCCCAGGATGATGGTGCGCGGGTTGCCCAACTCCTCGCGGATCTCCTTGGCCCGGGCCTGGATGGCCGGGTCCGCGGCCAGTCGCTCCATCTCCTTGGTGTCGATCGAGATGGGGAAGGCCCCGGCCTTCACCTGGCGCCCGTCCACCTGGATCATCTGCCCCTCGTAGCGCAGACCTAGCAGGTGACGCGCGAGCCGGACGAAGTTCTGGGCGGCCAGCCGCTGCTGGAACCCGACCAGGTCGGCGCCGAGCAGCCCGCGCAGGATCTCGGCGCGGAACGGCATCTGCATGAACAGCTCGATCGGCGGGAAGGGGATGTGCAGGAAGAAGCCGATCCGCAGGTCGGGGCGCAGCTCCCGGAGCATGGCGGGCACCAGTTGGAGCTGGTAGTCCTGCACCCACACGGTGGCCCCCTCGGCCGCCACCTCCGCCGCGGCCTCCGCGAACCGGGCGTTGACCAGCCGGTACGCCTCACGCCAGCGACGCTTGTAGGCCGGTGTCTCGACGGCGTCGTGGTACAGGGGCCAGATCGTGGCGTTGGACTGGCCCTCGTAGTAGCGCTCGAGTTCCTCGGCACTCAACGGCACCGGGTGCAGCCGGATGCCCTCCAGGTCGAACGGCTCGGGGGCGGCGCCGGTGCCACCGGCCCACCCGACCCAGGTGCCCTGATGCTCGGCGAGGACGGGGTGCAGGGCGGTGACCAGCCCGCCAGGGCTGCGTCGCCACTGCCGTCCCTCGGGTGTGCTCACCTCGTCGACCGGTAGGCGGTTCGCCACAACGACAAAGGAGCTACGGACGGTCACGATCGGCCACCTCCGGGTTGCTGACGGGTCCACCGCGATGAGCGTACTGAGCGTATCTGCGGCGTCTGGTGCTCAGTGCCGGAGTGAGGTACCCGTCCCAGCCCGGCCGAACCTTGTACGTGATCATGTTGACAGGTCACCGTGACGACCTCTGCTCAGGCGGGCGGGGCGATGTGGGCGGGGCCCGGCGGACCTGTCAGGATTGACGATGGCGTGTGCGCGGCCGACTCCCGCTCAAGTTAAGGGGCCACGGCGCGTTCCGCGCCCCGCACGTTGGCGCGTGTCACGCACATCAGCGATCAAGTACCGACGGAGGTAGCCCGCACCGTGGCCCAGTTCATCTACGTCCTGGATAAGGCGCGCAAGGCGCACGGCGACAAGGTCGTGCTCGACAACGTGACGCTGAACTTCCTGCCGGGGGCCAAGATCGGTGTGGTCGGCCCGAACGGTGCCGGTAAGTCCAGCCTTCTCAAGATCATGGCCGGTTGGGACCAGCCGAGCAACGGTGAGGCCCGGCTGATGCCCGGCTACACCGTCGGCATGTTGGCCCAGGAGCCGCCCCTCAACGAGGCCAAGACCGTCCTCGGCAATGTCGAGGAGGCGGTCGCGGAGACCAAGGCCAAGCTGGAGCGGTTCAACGCCATCGCCGAGCAGATGGCCACGGACTACTCCGACGAGCTGATGGAGGAGATGGGCCGGCTCCAGGAGGAGCTGGACAACGCCGACGCCTGGGACATCGACTCCAAGCTCGAACTGGCCATGGACGCGCTGCGCTGCCCGCCGCCGGACGCCGAGGTGACCCAGCTCTCCGGTGGCGAGCGCCGCCGGGTGGCGCTGTGCAAGCTGCTGCTGGAGGCGCCGGACCTGCTGCTGCTCGACGAGCCCACCAACCACCTGGACGCGGAGAGCGTGCAGTGGTTGGAGCAGCACCTGGCCAAGTACCCCGGCACCGTGCTGGCGATCACCCACGACCGGTACTTCCTGGACAACGTGGCCGGCTGGATCCTGGAGCTGGACCGGGGCCGGGCCATCGGCTACGAGGGCAACTACTCCACCTACCTGGAGAAGAAGGCCGCCCGGCTCTCCGTCGAGGGGCGCCGCGACGCCAAGATGAAGAAGCGCCTCTCCGAGGAGTTGGAGTGGGTCCGGTCCAACGCCAAGGCCCGGCAGACCAAGTCCAAGGCCCGTCTGGACCGGTACGACGAGATGGCCGCCGAGGCGGAGAAGACCCGCAAGCTGGACTTCGAGGAGATCCAGATCCCGCCGGGCCCGCGCCTGGGCAACACCGTCATCGAGGCGCAGAACCTGACCAAGGCCTTCGGCGACCGGGTGCTGATCGACAACCTGTCGTTCTCGCTGCCGCGTAACGGCATCGTCGGCATCATCGGCCCGAACGGCGTCGGTAAGACCACCCTGTTCAAGACCATCGTCGGGTTGGAGCAGCCGACCAGCGGCTCGGTCCGGGTCGGCGAGACGGTCTCGCTGTCCTACGTCGACCAGAACCGGCAGGGCCTGGACGGCGACAAGACCGTCTGGGAGGTCGTCTCCGACGGGCTGGACTACCTCATGGTGGGCAAGGTCGAGATGCCCTCCCGGGCCTACATCGCGGCCTTCGGGTTCAAGGGGCCCGATCAGCAGAAGCCGACCAAGGTGCTCTCCGGCGGCGAGCGGAACCGGCTCAACCTGGCGCTCACCCTCAAGATCGGCGGGAACGTGATCCTGCTCGACGAGCCGACCAACGACCTGGACGTGGAGACCCTGTCCAGCCTGGAGAACGCCCTGTTGGAGTTCCCCGGCTGTGCCGTGGTGATCTCCCACGACCGGATGTTCCTGGACCGGGTGGCCACCCACATCCTGGCCTGGGAGGGCGACGAGGAGAACCCGGCCAAGTGGTTCTGGTTCGAGGGCAACTTCGAGGCGTACGAGAAGAACAAGGTCGACCGACTCGGCGCGGAGGCGGCCCGACCGCACCGGGTGACCTACCGCAAGCTGACCCGCGACTGACCGGCGAGCGACCGTCTTGGCTGATCGGTTCATCTATCACTGCACCCTGCGCTGGTCCGACCTGGACGCGTACGGCCATGTCAACAACGCCCGGTTCCTGACCCTCTACGAGGAGGCCCGGGTGGCGTTGATGTTCGTCGGCGCCCGGGCGCGGGGGATCGACTCGTTCGCCGACGGGGTGGTCATCCGTCGGCACGAGGTCGACTACCTGCGCCCGGTCGACTACTCCCTGGCTCGGGCCAGCGCGGAGGCGGCCCCCACGGTACGCATCGAGATGTGGGTGGAACGCGTCCGCGCCGCCTCCTTCATCCTCGGCTACGAGATGTACGACGGAGAACTGCTGGTCAGCCAGGCGCGCTCGGTGCTGGTGCCGTTCGACCTGGTCCGGCAGGTGCCCCGGCGACTCACCGAGCAGGAACGCGCCCTCCTGCTCGAATACGCCCCGGACGAGGTGGCATGAGCGAGGGCGGCGCGGCACCGGAGTCCGGTGCCGCGCAGACCCGGCACGGGATCGAGGGGGTCGCCGACGCCGGGGCCTTCCTGGCTCGCCTGGTCCGCCTGGAGCCGGCCGCCCTGGTGCGGCTGCGTCCGGCCGGTACGCCGGGGCGTACGGCCCTGTGGGCTCGGCTGCCCTGGGGGGTGCTGGCCGTGCGGACGGTCTCCGGCCCCGGTGCCGGGGACGTCACCGTGGCCGCCGGGCAGTTGCTGGCCGAGTTGGCGGCCGGCCGGACCGGGCTGCCCACCTCGCGTGACTCCCAGTGGCGCTGGGCGCTGCCGCCGGCGGCCAGCCGACCGGTGGAGGTCCTGCCGGGCGGTGAGTTGCGCCGGCTGGCCGAGGCCGCCGCCGGCACCCTGCGTACGGCCACGACCCACGGCGTCGGAGGTCGGGCGGTGGGGCAGCGGACCCTGCGCGACGCTCTGCTGGATCATGTCGCCGTAGTGGTGACGCCGGACGACGCGCCTGACCGTCCGGTGGAGGTCACTCAGCGACTGGTGCAGGGGTTGATCCGGATGGGATTCCTGGGGTCCGCCCACGATTCGTCGAGCACTGACGATGTTCGGGTACGCGTGGCTGGCCGTTGGGTCGCCCTGGTGGGACCGTATGGAGCCGTCTGGTCGCAGAAGGCTATGGATCTTGCCCTGCAACCGCTTTCTGCTCCTCCGAAAGTATGATCACCCCTCAACCTTCTGGTTTGGGGCGGGCGTTGGGGGGATGCTTCGGTTCGACTGTCCGGGTACCGTCCATCCTCGGATCCAACCCACCGTATGCAACTGGATCCGCTGGGGAGTGAGGTGCGCGAGCGATGCCGTGGTGGTCATGGCGCCCCGGTCCCGCCAGTGGCGGCGACCCGGAAACTCGAAGCAGGGTCACAGTGGAGGAGGCCGTCAGAGTCGGGCCGCCGACGCCCCGTAAACCCGAGGATGACTGCCCGGCCGGGGAGCATCCCTTGATCGCCGACATGTCAGCTACTGTCGAACCGGTCACCCTGGGCCGCATCTGCGACGCCCTGGACCTGCTCGACGTGCGCTATCTCGCTGACGGGGACGGCAACCTGCTGGCCATGTGGGAGCGCCATGCGGTGCTGGTCGCCCTGGAAGGCCCCGAGGACGAGATCCTGGTGCTCCGGGCCCGCCCGCACGCGACCGTGCCGCCGGACTGGGCCGACCGGGCCTACCGGGTGGTCAACGAGTGGAACCACACCCGACGCTTCTGCAAGGCGTACGTCGGCGACGCCACCGAGCGGGGGCAGTTGCCGATCTACGCCGAGTTGCAGGTGCCACTCGCCGCCGGCGCCCACGACGCGCTGCTGGTCGAGTTGCTCGACTGCGGCGCCGCCGTCGCCACGAGTTTCGTCGACTGGCTGCACGACGAGGGTGCCCTGCTCTGACGAGGTCGCCCGGCCGTGACGGGGCCGCCCGGCCGTGACGGGGCCGCCCGGCCCTGACCTCGGCCGAGCACGGCACCCCGGTCGAGCTGCGGCCGGGGGCGTCGCTGCGGGGCCGCCGCCTAGCCGGCCGGGTCCTCCATGGCGTTGACCATGAAGTAGGCCGCCCGCTCCAGGTAGTTCCAGAGCTCCGTGGCGGTCGCCAGCGGCAGGTCGAGGCTGTCGACCGCCTGGCGCATGTGCCGCAGCCAGGCGTCCCGTTCGGCTGCGCCGATCCGGAAGGGCGCGTGCCGCATCCGCAGCCGGGGGTGGCCGCGTTGGGCGGAGTAGGTGTTCGGGCCGCCCCAGTACTGCATGAGGAACAGCCGCATCCGGTCGGCGGCCGGCTCCAGGTCCTCCGGGTACATCGGGCGGAGTAAGGGGTCGCCGGCGATGCCGGCGTAGAACTCATCGACCAGCTTGCGGAACGTGGGCTCGCCGCCGACGGCTTCGTACAGCGTCACCGCCTCGCCGCGGGGCTCGGACTCACCTGCGGGATTCACCCTTCCATCCTGCCAGGCATCGTCCGCCGGTGACCGGGCCGGGAGGCGCCGAGGGGGTGGTTCAGCTCACCGCGTGCCGGGGTCGACCCGGCCCGACACTGCCCGGATCCGGGTCCTCCGGCGGGGTGGCCGCCCCGGCAGGGGTCCGCTGAGCTGCCTCGACGGTGGCCGCCACGGTCTGCGCGTCGGGCCAGCTGCGGGCGACCAGGGCCATCAGCACCACCCCGGCGGCACTCCACAGACCGACCACGATCGGAATCGGGTAGTGCTCGGCCAGCAGACCGGTCGCCAGGACCGCGGCGCCCTGGATCACCTGGACCCCGGTGGCCATCACCCCGAAGGCCCGCGCCCGGTAGCCGTGCGGCAGGGCCTGGACGAAGAGGCTGTTCGCCACCGGCAGGATGCCGGCCACCGCGAACCCGCAGGCGGCGGCGAGCAGCGCCACCACCGCCGGTGGCGGGTCCAGCAGGGCGGGCACCAGCACCAGGGGGGCGATGACCGCCAGTGGACGCAGCAGCGCGATCCGCCGGGCCGGCGCCACCGCCCGGCCCATCAACAGCCCACCCAGGATGAACCCGACCGGGCTGGACGCCATGATCAGAGCCTGCGCCACACCGGCGTGCATCCCGCCGTCGGCGCGTTCGTTGGCCCAGGCGGCAGCCAACCCCTCGGGCACGATGGAGCAGAGCATGGCGCCGAAGACGAGGATCGCGATCGCCCGCAGCACCGGGGTACGGAACACCAGCTGGAACCCGTCGGCGGTCTCCCGGAGCAGGTGCCGCCGGTGGGTGCTGGGCATCGCCGGTGCCCGGTCGCGGACCCCGAAGCGGACCAGGGCCGCCGAGATGGCGAAGGCGGTGGCGTTCATCACCAGCGCGGCGGTGGTGTTGACGGTAGCCACCGCGGCACCGAGCAGGTAGCCGACCACCTGGGCGGCCTGCCCGACACTGGCATTGACCGAGATTCCGACGACGAGTCGGTCGCCCGGCAGGATCAGGGGCATCAACGCCGACCGGGCCGCCTGGCTCGGAGGATTCGCCAGGGTGGTGGCGAACAGCAGGGCCAGGATCAGCGGCACCGGAATCCCCGGGATGGCGATGAGCAGCATCAAGGCCATCCGGATGAGGTCACAGACCACCATGATCTGGCGGTAACGGTGCCGCTCGGCGATCGTGGCCAGCAGCGGCCCGCCGATCAGCCAGGGCAGGTAGCTGACCGCGAAGGCGGCGGCGGAGAGCGCTACGGAGTCGGTCTCCCGGTAGACGAGCAGGGTGACCGCCGCCTTGGCGACATAGTCGCCGATCCAGGTCAGCGTGCTGGCCAGGAAGACGGCGCGGTACTCCCCCTGGGCGAAGACCTCACGGAAAGTGGCCGGACCTTCCGGAGGAGGCCGCTCGTCCGACACCATCGCCTCCATCGGCCGGTGGCAGGCCACTCATGATGGCCGCCCCGAGGCCATCGTCAGATCTACGAATCAGCGAGGACGTGACCACGCTCGGGGAGCGCGTGCACCGGATTCTGCCCGATCGTCTGACAACTGGCTAGGGCGAACGGTTGGATCGTCGCATCTCTGACTGAACGAACGGACGATACCCGAGGGGCTGCTCGGCCGCGACCCCCTCGCCGTTTGCTCAGGTAGCCCCGCCCTGACCAGTCTCGTTGTCGTCCCGCAGGTACCCGGGCAGGGCCCGTACCGCAGCGATCCGGGCGGTGATCCCGGAATTTTCCAGAGCCTCCGCGAGCCGGCGGCGCAACTCCCGGCCCACGGCGCCCTGCCCGTCGGCGGTGGTCTTGACCACCGTGCGGATCACCGTGCCGTCCACCGTCACCTGCTCCACGCCGAGCACCTCGGGCGGTTCGACGATCGAGGCCGCCAACTCCGGGTCCACCGCGACGGAGGCGGCGGCGGTACGCAGCACCGCGGTGGCCTCCTCGGTGCCAGCGAAACCGATCGGCAGGTCGATCACCACCAGGGCCCAGCCCTGACTCTTGTTGCCCACCCGGACGATCTCCCCGTTGCGGATGTACCAGAGCACCCCCCGCCCGTCCCGGACGGTGGTGACCCGCAGGCCGACCGCCTCGACCACCCCGGTGGCCTCGCCCAGGTCGACGTTGTCGCCGACCCCGTACTGGTCCTCGATCAGCATGAACAGACCGGCGATCAGATCCTTGACCAGGCTCTGTGCGCCGAAGCCCAGGGCCACCCCGGCGATGCCGGCGCTGGCCAGCAGCGGCGCCAGGTCGAAGCTGAACTCCTTGAGCACCATCAGTACGGCGATGCCGAAGATGAACGCCGTACTCAGGCTGCGCAGCACGGAGCCGATCGCCTCGGCCCGCTGCCGACGCCGCTCAGGGACGAACTCGCCGGGCTCGGTGGCGGCGCTGGGGATGCGCTCACGCAGCGGCCGGAGCATGGTCGGTACGCCCGCATCGGTGGTGGTGCGGACCAGTCGCCGGATCGTGCGGTGCACCAGCCAGCGGGTGGCGATCGCCAGCAACAGGATCAGGAGGATCCGCAGGGGCTTGACCAGGATCCAGTAGCTGCCCTCGGCGAACCACACGGAGTCAAAGTTGGTCCACACCCACTTGCAGACGATCTCGTTCAGGCACTCCGGACTGGGGGTCTCCTCCGCGGCCGGGGTGGAGGGGCCGGGGGAGGGGCTGAGCATGCTGACGGTCACCCTGATTTCGTACCGCAACCTCCCGGCGGGCCGGTGACCGACCCACCGCCGGGTGACCCCGGGCCCCGCCGACACCGAATCCCGGGCGAAAGCTCTGCGGGCTACCCAGGATTAGGGCGTGCATTCGCCGGTCCGATCAGGGACGATTGGCGCAACGGACGTCGGTGATTCGGCCGGCGTCGACATGGTGTATGGCTGTGTCCTGCACCGGTCGGCGGTGGCGAGTTGATAGCCGCTTGACCGGGAGGGTGACGCGATGCCTGACATACGACCCACGGTGGGCTCCGGCGCGCTGGTTCTCAACGCCACCTATGAGCCGCTGTGTGTCGTGTCGGTGCGTCGCGCCGCGATCCTCGTGCTCTCCGCCAAGGCGGTCTGTGTAGCCGACGGTGAGGGCATCCTGCACAGCGCCCGCAGCGCGTTACCGGTGCCCTCGGTGGTCCGGCTGACCCGGTTCGTCCGGGTTCCCTACCGTACCCATGTTGGTCTGTCCCGTCGGGCGATCTTCGCCCGGGACGGCTGGCGTTGCGCCTACTGCCGAGGGCCGGCCGAGACCATCGACCATGTCTTCCCGCGTAGCCGGGGCGGCCCACACGCCTGGGAGAACGTGGTCGCCGCCTGCGCCAGGTGCAACCACACCAAGGGCGACAAGACCCCCGCCGAGTTGGGCTGGCGACTGCACTCCCTGCCCACCGCACCCAAGGGCATCGCCTGGCGAGTACTCGGTCACCGAGCCCCCGACCCCCGCTGGGCCGACTGGCTAGACCTCCGCGAACCCGAAGCCGCCTAACCCCCCCCGGCTACCGCCTCAGCTTTCTCACCCCGCCGGCTACCGCCCGGGCCGCCGTCCCCGGCCAGCCACCGCCCCTGCCACCTCACCCCCGCTGGCTACCGCGGCCCCACCAGACGCACCCGCCACCGGACCGCGAAGCCGGTCGCCCGAGGGTTTGCGGGGGAGCCCGACCCGCGCAGGGATCAAGCCTGACCGCCCGGAGCGGGTCGGGCTCCCCCGCAAACCCCACAACCGCAACAGCATCACCGAGCCTCCACCAACGAAGCGAAGACGATCACATTGTCCGCGTACCCAGTCGAACCCCCGACCCAGCGCCCCCCACAGGTGATCAGCCGAAGCTGCGGCCGGCTGAAGTCGCCGAAGACCTCGTCGGCCGGCAGGGCCTCCTTGTCGTACCGGCCGACCCGGTCGACCTCGAAGACCGCGACCTTGCCGTCCGTGCGGGCCACCTCGACCTGGTCACCGGCCCGCAGTTGCCGCAGGTCCTGGAAGACCGCCGGCCCGGTGTTGGTGTCGACATGCCCGACGATGACGGCCGGGCCGTACTGGCCCGGTGAGGGGCCCTGGTCGTACCAGCCGGCCTCCTGGGCGCGTTCCGCGGTCGGTGCGGCGATGCTGCCGTCCGGGGCCACGCCGACGTTGTGCACCGGCGCGGCCAGGTCGATTTTGTTGATCTCGATGCCGACCGGTCGGCTCGCCGGCAGCAGCGGGAACTTCTTGGGCGGTGGTGCCAGCCCGGCGATGAAGCGGTCCGGTAGCAGGCTGAGCCCGGTCAGTCGCTCGACCCCGAGCATCGTGACGATCAACAGCATCAGGCTGGCGATCAGGACCACGGGCAGTCCGGGGCCGCTGCGGAACCCGTTCCGGGTCGCCGCCGACCAGGCCCGACGGGCCCGTGGTGGCACCGGGGCGGTCGAGGGGTCCGGTGTGGTGACACTGGCCGTACCCATCTGCGCGGTGACCCGGCCGAGCCGGCCGGCCACGGCCACCGCCCTCCGCCAGACTCGGGTGCTCCGGCGGGTGGCGGTCGGCCGTGGGGCCGGACGCGGCTCGGGCACCGGTACGCGGTGGCCGATCATGGCGTCCGCCCTGGGTCAGGAACCGGTCCGGCGTCGGTTGCTGACCAGCCCGAAGACCACCGCTGCGGCTACCACCGCTACGCCGCCGAGCAGCAGGGTCGAGCCGGTGCCCGGTCCGGCGGTGCCACCACCTCCGGTCGCCGGGCCCTTGGTGGGTTGTTGCATGTTCAGCACGGTCAGGTTGGTGCTGGCGTTCTGGCCGTTGCCGCACCGCAGGTTCACCGGATAGTCCCCGGCGGCCTTGTTGCCCGGCACGGTGACCTCACCGGTCAGGAAGCCGTTGTCCGGTCGAAGGAAGACCCGGTTGAAGGCCTCCGACTCGACCTCGGCCTGCCGGTTGTTGGCGTTGTCGCAACTGGCCCGCAGGTGCACCCGGGAACCGGCCTGCACACTGTTCGGGGTCACCTCGATGAAGGTGTTCTCACCTGCTCGGGCCGGTGCGGCACCGAACAGGACGAACGCCCCGATCAGTGCGAACGCCCCGAGAAGTCGGATGATGGTCGAGGGGGCGTGCAGCACGCCTCCGTACGCTCTCAGACCCCGCATGATCCTCCCTCCCGGCACCGGTGCACCGGTCCTGCTGGGCTGACCCGCGGTGCTTTCCCCCTGCTCCGGCCACTAACCCGGCAGGGGTGTCAAGCGGGGGTCCGTCCTCTGCCGGCGGGGTTGGCGGAAGGCCCTTCCTTGCATCGGGTCAGGGGCTGCCAGTTGAGGGGGGAGGAGAGCACCATGGTGCTCGACGGCTGGCCGTACGGGGCCAGTCGGTCGATGACCCCCTCGAACTCCCCGATCGAACCGGCCGCGACCTTCAGCACGCTGCAGGCGTCCCCGGTGATCCGGTGGATCTCCAGGATCTCCGGCCAGGTGGCGACCTCGGGGTCGTGCAGGATGCACCGGGTCCCGTAGCAGGACATCCGGATCAACGCGACCACCGTCCGCCCGGCCCGGGTCAGGTCTACATGCGCGTGATAGCCGGTGATCACCCCGTTCTCCTCCAGCCGGCGTACCCGCTCCGCCACCGCAGGTGGGGACAGGTGCACCCGGCGGGAGAGTTCGCTGAAGGACAACCGTGCGTCGGCCTGTAGTTCACGCAGCAGGGCCCAGTCCATCTCGTCCACGCACTCACCTTACGTCTGACAAGTCAAATGCTGCCATCGCCTCACGTTCGGTAGGTCTGCCCGGCGTACCGCCGTTGAAGAGGCATTCCATCCGGGGGTGAGGCCGAGAGATCATGTCTGGAATCGCCAGCCAGGAAGGAGTGGACGGATGGAGCAGACCGAGCTGCGCCCGGGAACCCGGACGGCGGTGCGTCCGGTGACGGGCAGGCAGCGGGCGGCCCGTGCCGCCCGCAACGGCGGCGAGCCGACCCTGGAGTTCGCCGAGCGGGTGCCCTACGACGCCTATGTGCAGGCCAGCACCCTGCACAAACTGCAACAGCCGCTGAGTGACGACCCCGGCGAGATGTCCTTCCTGATGGTCAGCCAGATCATGGAGCTGTACTTCGGGTTGACCTGCCACGAGCTGCGGGAGACCTCCCGACTGCTGCGCGAGGATCGGGTCTGGGAGGCCCTGGCCCCGCTGCGCCGGGCCGCCCTGCACCTGGAGGCCCTCAACGCCGCCTGGCACGGGCTGCGGTGGATGACCCCGGCCGACTTCAACCGCTTCCGCAACCTGCTCGGCGAGGGCTCCGGCTTCCAGTCGGCCATGTATCGGCACCTGGAGTTCCTGCTGGGGCTGCGGGACACCACCCTGATCCGGCCCTTCCGCCGGCAGACCGAGGTGTACGCCGAACTCAACGCGACCCTGGCCGCCCCCAGTGTCTGGGACGAGGTGGTCGCCCTGCTGGCCCGGCAGGGACACGAGATCCCCGCCGAGCTGCTGGAGCGGGAGGTCCGCGAGGAGCACCAGCCGCACGCCGCGGTGGAGGCGGCCTGGGTCCGCATCTACGCCGACAACGGCCCGGACAACCACCTGCGGATGCTCGGCGAGGCGCTGACCGAGGTTGCCGAGCAGTTCGGTGACTGGCGGCACCACCACGTCAAGGCGGTGCAGCGGACCATGGGCGCCAAGGTCGGCAGTGGTGGTTCGGCGGGGCTGGCCTGGCTGCAACGCAGCATGGCCCGGGTGGTCTTCCCCGAGCTGTGGTCGGCTCGGACGGCGATGTGAGGCGAGGATGAACCAGAACGAGACCATGAGTGCCGGTGAGGCCGAGGCGCTGCGCCTGGACGCCGCCGAGCCGGGCCACCGGCACCTGTTCCATGTGCCCCCGGCCGACGGCGGGCGCTACCCGGAGACCGCCTACCTGGCGGGCAACTCCCTGGGCCTGCAACCCAAGGCCACCCGTACGGAGCTGCTGGCCGACCTGGAGTCCTGGAGCCGGCTGGGGGTCGAGGGCCACCTGGAGGCGGAACGCCCCTGGCTGCCGTACCACGAGTTGTTGACCGCCCCGGCGGCCCGCCTGGTCGGCGCCCGGCCCAGCGAGACCGTGGTGATGAACTCCCTGACGGTCAACCTGCACCTGCTGATGGTCAGCTTCTACCGGCCCTTCGGGGAGCGGACCCGGATCGTCATCGAGGACACCGCCTTCCCCTCGGACAGCTACGCGGTGCGCAGCCAGGCCCGGTTCCACGGGCTGGACCCGGACACCACAGTGGTCCGGCTGACCCCCCGTCCCGGTGAGGAGAACCTGCGTACCGAGGACGTGACCGCCTTCCTGGCGGCGGAGGGCCACACGGTGGCGCTGGTGCTGCTCGGCGGGGTCAACTACCTCACCGGCGAGCTGATGGACATCCCCACCATCACCGCCGCCGCCCGGGCCGCCGGTGCGGTCGTCGGTTGGGACCTGGCGCACGCGGCCGGCAACGTGCCGCTGTCGCTGCACGACTGGGAGGTCGACTTCGCGGCCTGGTGCTCGTACAAGTACCTGAACTCCGGTCCCGGGGCCCTGGGCGGGGTGTTCGTGCACGAGCGGCACCACGGAGATCCCGCCCTGCACCGGTTCGAGGGCTGGTGGAGCACGGCGGCGCAGACCCGGTTCGAGATGACCCCGGTGAGTCGGCCCCCGGCCACGGTCGAGGCCTGGCAGATCTCCAACCCCCCGATCTTCGCGATGGGCCCGGTCCGTACCTCCCTGGAGTTGTTCGACTCGGTCGGGATGCCGGCGCTGCGCGAGCGGAGCCTGCGGCTCACCGGCTACCTGGAGCGGCTGCTCGACGAGGTGGTCGCCGACCGGCCGTTGACCGTGGTCACCCCCCGAGACCCCGGCCGGCGCGGCTGCCAGCTGTCGGTACGCATCGGCGAAGGCACCGCGAACGAACTGACCAAGCGGCTGCGGTACGAGCACGGGGTGATCGCGGACGCCCGGCAGCCGGACATCGTCCGGTTCGCCCCGGTGCCGCTCTACTCGACGTACCACGACTGCTGGCGAGTCGCCGAGGCCCTGGCCGCGACGGTGGAGGTGAACGCGTGAACACCCGGCACGACGAGATCGCGGTGGTGGGGGCCGGACTGGCCGGCTGCCTGCTGGCCTGCTACCTGGCTCGGCGGGGGCACGCGGTTGCCCTGTACGAGCGGCGACCGGACCCGCGGGTAGGGACCCCGGAGCGGGGCCGCTCGATCAACCTGGCTCTCTCCGAGCGGGGCCTGGACGCGCTGCGCCGCATCGGCCTGGACGAGCAGGTGATGGCCGACGCCCTGCCGATGCGGGGCCGGATGGTGCACCCGGTGGCCGGTGAGCCGGACTTCCAGCCGTACAGCGCCGAGGGCGATCGGGCGATCAACTCGATCAGCCGGGGGGCGTTGAACAACGCCCTGCTGGACGCCGCCGCCAAGCTGCCGCAGGTGCGGATCGCCTTCGACCACCGGCTGGTCGGGCTGGACCCGGACACCGCCCAGATGACCTTCGAAACCCCGCAGGGCACGGTCACCGCGAACGCCCGGGTCGTGCTCGGCGCCGACGGCGCCGGTTCGGCCGTACGCGGACAGCTGCTGGAACACGGCCTGCTCACCGAGAGCGTCGACTTCCTCGACTACGGCTACAAGGAACTCACCATCCCTGCGGTGGGTGGGGACTTCGCCCTGGACCCGGGTGCCCTGCACATCTGGCCGCGCGGCACCTCGATGATGATCGCCCTGCCGAACCCGGACCGCTCCTTCACCTGCACCCTGTTCTGGCCCAACCACGGCACCGCCAGCTTCTCCTCGTTGGGCAGCAAGGCGGCGATCGAGCGGTACTTCGCCCAGCACTACCCGGACCTGCCGCCGCTGGCCCCGAACCTGGTCGACGACTACCAGCACAACCCGGTAGGGGTGCTCGGCACGGTGCGGTGCGACCCGTGGCAGTTCAACGGGCGGGTGGGTCTGCTCGGCGACGCCGCGCACGCCATCGTGCCCTTCTACGGCCAGGGGGCGAACTGCGCCTTCGAGGACGTGGTCGAGTTGGACAACTGCCTCGACGAGTGCGGCGACGACTGGGCGGCGGCCCTGCCGCTGTACCAGCAGCGTCGGCAGGACAACGCCGAGGCGATCGCCCGGATGGCGCTGGCCAACTTCGTGGAGATGCGCGACAAGGTCGCCTCCCCGGTGTTCCAGACCCGGAAGAAGGTGGAGCACGCCTTGGAGCGGGCCTTGCCGGGCCGCTACGTCTCCCAGTACGAACTGGTCTCCTTCACCACCGTCCCGTACGCCCAGGTGCGTCGCCGGGTCCGCCGGCAGTACCAGGTGCTCGGTGCGGTCGCCGCCGGTGCGGCCGCGGTGCTGGCGGGTGCGGTGCTGGCTCTCGGTCGCCGGAGGCGAGGATGACCCTGTGGGATTCCCGGCTGATGTCCGGCCACGCGCCGGAGGGCCCCGGGCTGCTGCGCAACTTCGTCGGCGGCGAGTTCGTCTCGACCGGTGACCGGTTCACCAAGCGCAGCCCGGTGACCGGTGAGCCGGTCTTCGAGGTGGTCGAGGCCGACCGTTCCATGGTGGACGATGCGGTGGCCGCCGCCCGGGCGGCGCTGCGCGGGCCGTGGGGACGGATGGGGGAGCGGGAACGCGCCGAGGTGCTGCGCCGGGTAGCCGAGGAGTTGGAGCGACGCTTCGACGACCTGGTGGCCGCCGAGGTGGCGGACACCGGCAAGTCCATCTCCCAGGCCCGGACCCTGGACATTCCGCGGGGTGCGGCCAACTTCCGGGCCTTCGCCGAGATCGTGGCGACCGCCCCGACGGAGTCCTTCACCACGGTCACCCCGACCGGTGGCCGGGCCCTCAACTACGCGGTCCGTAAGCCGGTCGGCGTGGTGGCCATCATCGTGCCCTGGAACCTGCCGCTGCTGCTGCTGACCTGGAAGGTCGCTCCGGCCCTGGCCTGCGGCAACGCCGTCGTGGTCAAGCCCAGCGAGGAGACCCCGGCCTCGGCCACCCTGCTGGCCGAGGTGATGGCCGCCGCCGGGGTGCCCGCCGGCGTGTTCAACCTGGTGCACGGCTTCGGCCCGGACTCCGCCGGTGAGTTCCTCACCCGCCATCCCGGGGTCGACGCGATCACCTTCACGGGCGAGTCCGCCACCGGGTCGGCCATCATGCGGGCCGCGGCCGACGGGGTGAAGGCGGTCAGCTTCGAGCTGGGCGGCAAGAACGCCGGGCTGGTCTTCGCCGACGCCGACCTGGACGCGGCCGTCGAGGGTTCGGTGCGGTCCAGCTTCACCAACGGTGGCCAGGTGTGCCTGTGCACCGAGCGGATCTACGTGCAGCGGCCGGTCTTCGAGGAGTTCGCCGCCCGGTTGGCCAAGCGAGCCGGGGAGTTGGCGTACGGCTGGCCGGCCGACGAGGCGACCGTGAACATGCCGCTGATCTCGCACGGGCACCGCGACAAGGTGCTCGGCCACTACGACCTGGCCCGGACCGAGGGTGCCCAGGTGCTGGCCGGTGGGGGAGTGCCGCACTTCGGTGACGCCCGCGACGGCGGGGCGTACGTGCAGCCGACCGTGCTGGCCGGGCTCGGCCCGCAGGCCCGCACCAACACCGAGGAGATCTTCGGTCCGGTGGTGCACCTGGCGCCCTTCGACACCGAGGAGGAGGCGTACGCCCTGGCCAACGGCACCGAGTACGGCCTGGCGGCGGCCGTCTGGACCCGGGACGTGGGCCGGGCGCACCGGGCCGGGGCCCGGCTGGACGCCGGTATCGTCTGGGTCAACACCTGGTTCCTGCGGGACCTGCGTACCCCCTTCGGCGGGGTGAAGGCCTCCGGCATCGGCCGGGAGGGCGGGGTGCACTCGCTCGACTTCTACTCCGAACTCACCAACGTCTGCGTGGACATGTCATGAGCGACCTTCAGCTAGCGGCCGAGGAACTGACCGAGGCCCGGACCAGTGGCAAGCCCTGCCCACCCCTGCGTGGGCGGCTGCTGCCCGAGGGGGATGTGGCCGCGGCGTACGAGGTGCAGCAGCACCAGGTACGCCAGTGGCTGGCCGCAGGGCAGCGCCGGGTGGGCGCGAAGATCGGGCTGACCTCCCGGGCGGTCCAGGAGAACCTGGGGGTGTACGAGCCGGACTTCGGTGTCCTCACCGACGTCATGGCCGTGCCGGACGGGGTGGAGGTGCCGATCGACCGGCTGCTCCAGCCCCGGGTGGAGGCGGAGATCGCCTTCGTGCTCGGCGCGGACCTGCCCGACGAGCGGGTCACCACGGTCGACGTGATCCGCGCGGTCGACCACCTGCTGCCGGCCATCGAGATCGTCGACTCCCGGGTGGCCGGTTGGGACATCTCCATCGTGGACACGGTGGCGGACAACGCCTCCAGTGGGCTGTTCGTGCTCGGTACCGCACCCCGACGGCTGGCCGAGGTGGACCTGCGGCTGTGCGGGATGGTGCTGGAGCAGGCCGGGGAGCCGGTGTCGGTCGGTGCCGGGGCGGCCTGCCTGGGCAACCCCCTGCACGCGGTGGCCTGGTTGGCCACCACGATGGCCCGCGCCGGTGAGCCGCTGCGCGCCGGTGAGGTGGTGCTCTCCGGAGCCCTGGGCCCGATGGTGTCGGTCACCCCCGGGGCGGCGTACGAGGCCCGGATCTCCGGCCTCGGCTCGGTCCGGACCTGCTTCTCCCTGGATCCCGTGAGCGCGAGGAGTGAGCCGGTTTTGCGAGCCCCGCAGTCGGGAACGAAAGGTGGCTCGTCATGAGCGTCGGTGTGGCGGTGATCGGGTCGGGCAACATCGGCACCGACCTGATGATCAAGGTGCTGCGACTGTCGGAGTCGCTGCGGATGGTGGCAATGGTCGGCATCGACCCGGCCTCCGACGGCCTGGCCCGGGCCCGCCGTCTCGGCGTGGCGACCACCGCCGAGGGGGTGGAAGGCCTGGTGAAGATGCCGGAGTTCGCCGACGTCGAACTGGTCTTCGACGCCACCTCCGCCGGGGCCCACCGGCACAACGACGCCGTGCTGCGCGCCCACGGCCGCCGGGTGGTCGACCTGACCCCGGCCGCCATCGGCCCGTACGTGGTGCCGCCGGTCAACCTGGACGAGCACCTGGCCGAGCCGAACGTCAACATGGTCACCTGCGGCGGGCAGGCCACCGTGCCGATCGTCGCCGCGGTACGCCGGGTCACCCCGGTGGCGTACGGCGAGATCGTCGCCTCGATCTCCTCCCGTTCGGCCGGTCCGGGCACCCGCGCCAACATCGACGAGTTCACCGAGACCACCGCCCGGGCCATCGAGGTGGTCGGCGGCGCCGACCGGGGCAAGGCGATCATCGTGCTGAATCCGGCGGAGCCGCCGCTGCTGATGCGCGACACGGTCTACTGCCTCTGCCCCGACCCGGACGCCGACCAGGCCGCCATCGCCGCCTCGGTCGCCGAGATGGTCGCCGACGTGCAGGAGTACGTCCCGGGCTACCGGCTCAAGCAGGACGTGCAGTTCGACCGGGTGGACACCTACGTGCCCTCGCTGGGACGGCAGCTGACCGGCCTACAGGTCTCGGTCTTCCTGGAGGTCTCCGGTGCCGGGCACTACCTGCCCGCGTACGCCGGGAACCTTGACATCATGACCAGCGCCGCGCTGCGTACGGCCGAACGGATGGTCTCGTCGTGACCGATCTCTACATCCAGGACGTGACCCTGCGCGACGGCATGCACGCCATCGCCCACCGCTACACGGTCGACCAGGTGCGGACCATCGCCGCCGCCCTGGACGCCGCCGGGGTGGCCGCGATCGAGGTGGCGCACGGCGACGGGCTGGCCGGGTCCAGTGTCAACTACGGCCACGGCGCGGCCAGTGACGCCGAGTGGATCGCGGCGGCGGCCGAGGTGATGACGAACGCCAAACTGACCACCCTGCTGCTGCCCGGCATCGGCACCATCGCCGACCTGAAGGCGGCCAAGGCCCTCGGGGTGACCAGTGTGCGCATCGCCACCCACTGCACCGAGGCGGACATCTCCGCCCAGCACATCTCCTGGGCCCGGGAAAACGACATGGACGTGTCCGGGTTCCTGATGATGTCGCACATGAACGACGCGGCCGGGCTGGCCGCGCAGGCCAAACTGATGGAGTCGTACGGGGCGCACTGCGTCTACGTCACCGACTCCGGTGGCCGGCTGCTGATGTCGGATGTGGCACAGCGGGTCGACGCGTACCGGCAGGTGTTGGAGCCGACCACCCAGATCGGCATCCACGCCCACCACAACCTGTCTCTCGGGGTGGCCAACAGTGTGTTGGCGGTCGAACACGGCCGGATCCTCGGTGACGGGCCGCTGGGATCGCCGTCGGGGCGCACCGTACGGGTGGACGCCTCACTGGCCGGGATGGGCGCCGGGGCGGGCAACGCCCCGCTGGAGGTCTTCGTCGCGGTCGCCGAACTACACGGCTGGAAGCACGGCTGTGACGTGTTCGCGCTGATGGACGCCGCGGACGACATCGTCCGCCCGTTGCAGGACCGGCCGGTCCAGGTAGACCGGGAGACCCTCTCCCTGGGGTACGCCGGGGTCTACTCCAGCTTCCTGCGGCACGCCGAACGCGCCTCCGCCCGCTACGGGGTGGACGTCCGCTCGATCCTGGTGGAGCTGGGTCGACGGCGGATGGTCGGCGGCCAGGAGGACATGATCGTCGACGTGGCGTTGGACCTGGTCCGCGAGGGTGCCGGGGACCCGGCCCGCGACGGGGACCCGACGGCCACGCAACCGCGAACCGAGGAGCAAGCATGAGCGGGCTGGACCCGGCCGGCATCGCCGAGCAGTTGGACAAGGCCGCCACCACCGCCACCGCCATTCCGCAACTGGCCGCCGAGGTCGGCCTGGACGTCGACGCCGCGTACGGGGTGCAGGCCGCCCTGGTGCAGCGTCGGCTGGACCGGGGCGAGCGGCTGGTCGGTCTGAAGATGGGGCTGACCAGCAAGGCGAAGATGGCCCAGGTCGGGGTCGACGAGGTCATCTGGGGTCGGCTGACGGACGCGATGTGGGTGCCGGACGGGGGCACGGTCGAGGTGTCGACCTACATCCACCCCCGGGTCGAGCCGGAGGTGGCCTTCCTGCTGGACCGGCTGCCCGAGCCGGGCGAGCCGGTCGGCGCCTTCACGGACGCCGTCCGTGCGGTCGCCCCGGCGATCGAGCTGATCGACTCCCGGTACGCGAACTTCAGCTTTTCCCTGCCGGACGTGATCGCCGACAACACCTCGGCCGCCGCCTTCGTGGTCGGCCCCTGGTCGCCGGTGCCGGACGGGCTGGACAACCTCGGGGTGTTGCTGGAGATCGACGGTCGGGTGGCCCAGGTCGGCTCGACCGCGGCGATCCTCGGCGACCCCCGCCGGGCCCTCGACGAGGGGGTCCGCCTGGCCGGACGGCACGGGGTACGGATGCGTGAGGGCTGGGTGTTCCTGGCCGGCGCGGCCACGGCGGCTGTTCCGCTGCGGCCTGGGGTTCAGGTCCGGGCAGTGGTCGAGAAGCTCGGCACCGCCACCCTCAAGGCGGCGTCATGAGCGCGCGGATCGGCCTGGTGGGGGTTCCGGGCAGCCCGACCGGCTCCGGGCGGTCAGGCTTGATCCCTGCGCCGGTCGGGCTGCCCGGAACCCCTGACGTGGTGCGGGTCGAAGGGGGTCGGCATGGCTGACGGGGCGCGGGTGGTCGCGGGGAAGGCTGTTCCTCGGGGGGCGTTTCCGCATGTGAAGGTGGCCAACGGGTTCGTCTTCGTCTCGGGTACGTCGTCGCGGCGGCCGGACAACAGTTTCGCCGGGGTGTCGGTGGACGAGTTCGGTACGACGGACCTGGACATTCGGGTGCAGACCCGCGCGGTGATCGAGAACATCGGTGACCTGCTGCGCTCGGTCGGCGCCGACCTGTCCGACCTGGTGCAGGTGACCTCGTACCTGGTCAACATGAACGACTTCGGTGGGTACAACGAGGTGTGGGCGGAGTTCTTCGACGCCACCGGGCCGACCCGGACGACCGTGGCCGTGCACCAGTTACCGCATCCGCACCTGCTGATCGAGATGCAAGCCGTGGCCGTGTTGCCCGAAGGAGGTCAATCGTGAGTGAGATCGTCGAGCCGTTCAGCTTTCCCAACTGGATCGCCGAGAACCAGCACCTGCTCAAGCCGCCGGTGGGCAACAAGGAGATGTTCCCCGGGTCGGACGACTTCATCGTGATGGTGGTGGGCGGCCCCAACCAGCGCACCGACTTCCACGTCGACCCGTACGAGGAGTTCTTCTACCAGGTCAAGGGCAACATGCATGTCAACCTGATGACCCCGGAGGGGCCGCGTACGGTGCATGTGCGCGAGGGACAGATGTGGATGCTGCCGCGCAACACCCCGCACTCGCCGCAGCGGCCCGAGCCCGGCTCGATCGGGGTGGTGGTGGAGCGGGTCCGTCCGGAGGGGACCCTGGAGAAGTTCCAGTGGTACTGCCCGGAGTGCGGGCACAAGGTGCACGAGGTCGAGTTGCAGGTCCGCGACATCGCCGCCGACCTGCCCCCGGTGTTCGGCGCCTTCTACGCCGACGAGGCGGCCCGCACCTGCGGCAACTGTGGCACCCTGCACCCGGGCAAGGGCTGATGGCCCAGCCGCTTGCCCACCCGGTGGTGGACGTGCACTCGCATGTCGTACCGAAGGGGTGGCCGGACCTGACCGCGGCCTGCGGCGGGTCCGGCTGGCCCTGGCTGCGGATCGACTCGGAACGCGCCGCCATGATCATGGTGGGGGAGACCGAGTTCCGCCCGATCGGTGCCCAGTGCTGGGACGCGCCCACCCGACTGGCCGACATGACCGCCGACGGCGTCGACGTGCAGGTCGTCTCGCCCACCCCGGTCTTCTTTGGCTACGAACGCCCGGCCGACCAGGCGGTGAAGGTGGCTCGCATCTTCAACGACCTGACCCTGGAGGTGACCGCGGCCGGTGGTGACCGGCTGCTGCCCTTCTGCCAGGTGCCGTTGCAGGACCCGGACGCGGCCTGCGCCGAGTTGGACCGCTGCCTGGCGGCCGGCCATGTCGGTGTGGAGATCGGCAACCATGTCGGTGACCGGGACCTGGACGACGCCGGGATCGTGACCTTCCTGACCCACTGCGCCGAGGTCGGCGCCCCGGTCTTCGTCCACCCCTGGGACATGCCGGGTGGCCCCCGCCTGGACCGGTGGATGGCCCGGTGGCTCACCGGAATGCCGGCCGAGACCCACCTGTCGGTGCTGTCGATGATCCTCGGTGGGGTCTTCGACAAGGTGCCGCCCAGCCTGCGGATCTGCTTCGCGCACGGCGGCGGCAGCTTCCCCTTCTGGCTGGGGCGGGCCGACAACGCCTGGCACCGCCGGGGCGATCTGGTACGCGGTGCCTCCGCCGCCCCACCCAGCTCGTATGTCGACCGCTTCTTCGTCGACTCGGTGGTCTTTGCTACACCGGCCCTGCGCCTGCTGGTGGACACCATGGGCCCCGGTCAGGTGCTGCTCGGCAGCGACTACCCGTACCCGCTGGGGGAACGCCCGGTCGGCCGGGTGATCCACGAGGCGGACTTCCTCACCGAGGACCAGCGCGCCCTGTTGCTGGGCGGCAACGCCCGACGGTTCCTCGGCACGGATCGTATATAACGAAGGCTGGCGCGTATATAATCGTCGGATGAAGACGGTCATAGATCTTGACGATGAGCTGCTTGAACGGGCCCGTCGCGAGTTGGGCACCAAGAGTAAGAAGGACACCATCCACGCCGCGCTCCGGATGGTCGCGGAGCGCGGCGAGCGGGTGGAGGCGATCCGCGAGCTGCTTTCGGTCGATCGCGACTGGAGTGGTCTGCTGGAGGACGACAAGACACCGCACGGTGAGCGGGACGTCGCGTGACACCGCCGCCCGGCCTCTATCTCATCGACACCTCGGCCTGGGGGCGGCTGCGTCATCCGGCCGTCGGCAAGCGCATCCGGGCGCTCCTGGAGGAGCAACTCGCCGCGACCTGTCTGCCGCTCGATCTGGAGGATGGGCGCAGCGCCCGTGACTTCCGCGATGCGATGACCATTCGCGCCCGGCGCGCGGAGCTGATGATCGACCTGCCGATCAGTTCCGCAGTGGCCACCCGGGCTCGCGATCTGCAGTTGGCATTGACGACTCGCGGTCACCACCGGGCCGCGAGTCCGGTCGATGTGATGGTGGCGGCGGCCGCAGCCGAATACTCGTCGACCGTCCTGCACTACGACCGGGATTTCGATCTGCTGGCGGAGGTGGGTGGCCCTCGGTCCGAATGGGTGTCGCCGCCCGGCACCCTCTCCTGAGGTGCCGGAACTTTGACCGGCAACGCTGCTTCTCGCGTACTGTGCCGTGTTCGACGTCACGGGTGATCCGTGCGTCTCGTGGCCGGTCGGCACGACCGCCGAAGGGCTGCCGATCGGCGTGCTCCTCACCGAACGGTACGGTGCTGAGGCGACACTGATCGCCACAGTTGCGCAGGTTGAGCACTTGTGTGGCGGATGGGATCGCGACCCCGCGCTTTGGCGAAGCGTCGGCTCCGCTAACGTGAGTGGCAGCGGAGTCGGGAGGTCACCGCGGTGACCCGCCACCCGATCCGGTCGAAGGTCTCTCTTTCCGCCTGGGGGCGTTGGGATTGTCTGTAACCGACACGTTGCTGGTCTTCGTCGGCATCCCGGCAGCCGTCGTGCTGGTGATCGCCGGCCTGGTGTACGCGGGTAGCCGGGACGGGGGCGGCGGCGGTGCCAAGCGCTACCGGCCGGGCCGTCCGTTCAACTTCACGCCGGTCTGGTTTCTCGGTAAGCCGGACGAGCTGGCCGACTCGGCCGGCACCGTGCTGGCCGCCGGGGCTCAGGCGCCGGCGTTGACCGGCCGCAAGCAGGAGCAGGCCGGCGCCGAGGCGCCGGCTGGTGGAACCGGAGGCGCAAGTGACCGTTGGTGAGATGCAGCCCGAGGCGGGGACCGACCCCCGGCCCGACGTGCTGGACGGGCCCTTCTCGACCCGTCAGCTGCTGCGCATCGACGAGGCGCTGCGGCTGGCCGACCGTACTACCGGTCTGGTCTTCTCGGTCTTCGTCGGCGGTCTCGACGAGCCGGTCCGGGAGCACGCCGAGCGGCTGCACGGGCAGCTCGCCGACCCGGACCGCTCGGTGCTGATCGCCGTGTCGCCGAACCAGCGGCAGCTGGAGATCGTCACCGGCCGGTACGCCCGCAAGCGGGTCCCGGACACGTACGCCAAGATCGCCGCGCTGTCGATGGTGGCCTCCTTCGGCGGTGGTGATCTGGCCGGCGGCATCATCCAGGGCCTCGACCAGCTCTCCCGGTACGCCGGCAAGGGCTGACCCTGCCAAGCACGATCGAGCCCGGCTCCCGCGACTGCGGGGCCGGGCTCAGTCGTGTCGGATCAGGTGCGTCTGGAGTGCCCGGCGCGGGCGGATGATCCACCCGCGCCGGGAAACCTGCCTCAGGCGGTGCGGGCGTCCCGGGCCCGTGCGGCCACCGCCCGGATCACCCCGTCGCGGCCCTCGGCCACCAGCCGGCGCAGCGGCGCCGGGTAGCCGGGCTGCGCCAGCCAGGCGTCCGTGGCCTCGACGGTCTCCTCCTCCACCAGGTACGCCGGGTAGGCGAGCAGGGCGAACTCCTGCGCCGGCTCACTGTCGCGGCTGGCCCACACCTGTCCCACGGCCTCGAAGTACCGCTGCCGGTACGGCGTGATCAGCTCGACCTGCGCCGGGTGGGTGAAGCCCTGCAACAAGGCCCGGTTGCGCCAGTTCGGCAGGGCCTCGGCACTGGTCAGCTGGGCCCAGACGGCCGCCTTGTTCTCCTCGGTCGGCACCAGAGCGTGGGCGTACGCGGCCTCCCGCTCCCCGCTGGAGGTCCGGTCCCCGGCCAGCTCGGCCTCGATCTCCGGGGCACCGGCCGCCCCGTTGGCCACCAACGCGTGGAGCACGCTCCAGCGCAGCTCGGTGTCGATGGTCAGCCCCTCGGTCACCTGGCTGCCGTCCAACCAGCCGCGCAGCACAGCCAGGTCCTCCGGAGCGCGGGCCGCCGAGACGTACGTCCGGGCCCAGGCCAGCTGGAACCCGCTGCCCGGCTCGGCCGCGGCCAGGGCGGTCCGCGCGGTACGGGCCAGCTCGGCCCAGCCGGTGGGGGCCCAGGCCGGGTCGGCGTAGAAGGTCAGGGCGCTGCTCGCCTGCCGCAGGGTGGCGGTGACCAGGTTGATGTCCGTCTCGGCGGGCAGACCGGCCAGCACCAGCGCCACGTAGTCGCGGGTGGCCAGTTCGGCGTCGCGGGTCATGTCCCACGCCGCCGTCCAGCACAGGGCCCGCGCCAGGGAGGACTCGAACCCGCCGATGTGCTGCACCACCGTGGCCATCGACCGCTCGTCCAGCCGCAGCTTGGCGTAGGTGAGGTCGTCGTCGTTGAGCAGCAGCACGTCGGCCGCGGGCACCCCGACCAACTCGGTCAGCTCGGTCAGCTCACCGTCGATGTCGACCTCCAGACGCTGGCGGCGCACCAGCCGGCCGTCGGCGAGGTCGTACAGACCTACCCCGATGCGGTGGGTACGCAGGGTCGGGTACCCCTGCGGAGCCTCCTGCCGCACCAGCACCCGCTCGTACGCGCCGTCCGCGCCGATGGTCAGCTCCGGCCGCAGGGTGTTGACCTGTGCGGTCTCCAGCCACTGGGCGGCGAAGGTGCGCAGCTTGCGACCGGAGGCGGTCTCCAACTCGGTGAGCAGGTCGTCGAAGGTGGCGTTGCCCCAGGCGTACTTGGCGAAGTAGGCCCGCAGACCGGCCAGGAAGGGCTCCAGCCCCACGTACGCGACCAGCTGCTTGAGCACACTGGCACCCTTGGCGTACGTGATGCCGTCGAAGTTGACCTCGACCGCCTCCAGGTCCGGCATCTCGCAGTAGACCGGGTGGGTGGAGGAGAGCTGGTCCTGCCGGTAGCCCCAGTTCTTCCGGACGGACAGGAAGGTCGTCCAGGCCTCCGTGAACCGAGTGGCGTGGGTGTTGCACCAGTGGCTGGCCCACTCGGCGAAGGACTCGTTCAGCCACAGGTCGTTCCACCAGCGCATGGTGACCAGGTCACCGAACCACATGTGGGCCATCTCGTGCAGGATCGTGTTGGCCCGCTGCTCGTACTCGAAGTCGGTGACCTGGGAGCGGAACAGGTAGTGCGACTCGGCGTGGGTGACACAGCCGAAGTTCTCCATCGCGCCGGCGTTGAAGTCCGGCACCCACAGCTGGTCGTACTTGGGCAGCGGGTAGCGCACCCCGAACTGCTCGTGGAAGAAGTCGAAGCCCTGCTTGGTGACCAGGAACAGGTCGTCGCTGTCGAGGTACTGCGCCATCGAGGTCCGGCAGAACAGGCCCAGGTCGATCCCGTCGTGGCTGTCCCGCACCTCGTGGTACGGCCCAGCGCACAGCGCGGTGATGTACGTGCTCATCCGCGCCGAGGTGGCGAAGTGGACCGTCTTGAGGTCCTCACCGGCCGGCTCCACCCGCTCCACGGTCGCGTTGGAGATCACCTTCCAGTGCTCCGGGACGGTGGCGTGCCAGGTGTAGACGCTCTTGAGGTCGGGCTGGTCGAAGCAGGCGAAGACCCGCTGGGCGTCAGCCGTCTCGAACTGGCTGTACAGATAGGTCTCCCCGTCCACCGGGTCGACACTGCGATGCAGGCCCTGCCCGGAGTTCGAGTACGCGAAGTCGGCGTCGACGACGAGGAGGTTCTCCTCGGCCAGCCCGGTCAGGGTCAGTCCCTTCTCGGCGGAGAAGTCGGTCAGGTCGACCGGGGTGCCGTTGAGGGTCGCCGAACGCACCGAGTCGGCGGCCACCTCGATGAAGGTGCCGGCGCCCGGTTCGCTGCAGCGGAAACGCACCTCTGTGATCGACCGGAAGGTGCGACCCCCCGCCGCGTGGACGGCACTGGACAGGTCCAGATTGATGTCGTACCCCGTCACCTCGAGCAGGCGGGCCCGCTCGGTCGCCTCGACCTGCGTCAGGTTGCGCACTCCCGGCACGTTCGTCTCCATCCGTTTCTCGCCGTACCCCACGGCCACATCATCGTGGACCGCCTGTGACGGCCCGTCCGATCCTGAAGTCTTCCACGGACGGGCAGCCGGTGGTGGGCGAGGTCACGCTGTGGTATCCAGCGCGATCGGGTCGCTGTGGAGTAAGGATCGGAGGGTGCACCGCTGCCCGGTGCCAGCATCCCGAAGGGACCTCGCTATGAACGAACGCACCAGCGTCGACATGTGGTTCGATCCGATCTGCCCCTGGGCGTGGGTCACCTCCCGCTGGCTGCTGGAGGTGGAACAGGTCCGCGACGTCCAGGTCCGGTTCCGCGTGATGAGCCTGTCGGTGCTCAACGAGGGCCGCGAACTGCCCGAGCCGTACCAGGAGGCGATGCGTACCGGCTGGGGGCCGGTGCGGGTGTGCATCGCGGCGGAGCAGCGGTACGGGTCGGCGGCGGTGGGTGCCCTCTACACCGCCCTGGGCACCCGGATCCACCTCGGCAAGGAGCAGGTCGGCCGCGAGTTGTTCGTCGCCGCCCTCACCGACGCCGGCCTGGACCCCGAACTGGCCGAGGCCGCCGAGGACAGCGGCCTCGACACCGCCCTGCGGCAGAGCCACGAGGAGGGCATGCGGCCGGTCGGCACCGAGGTGGGCACCCCGGTCATCCACGCACCCGGACCGGAGGGCCGGAAGGTGGCCTTCTTCGGCCCGGTGGTCACCCCGGCACCCAAGGGGGAGGCCGCCGGTCGGCTCTGGGACGGGGTACTGCTGGTGGCCGGCACCCCCGGCTTCTTCGAACTCAAGCGCACCCGCGACCTCGACCCCATCTTCGACTGAGGTGCAAGGAAGGGCCCCTTATTAACGCCTCGGGTATAGGCCGGGTCCCTTGTTAACACCAGCTCCGCGTCGCCTCGGGCGCCGTACCCGGCGTCACCGCTGCCTTCGTGGAGTCGTTTGACCAGGTGTCCGCAGAGAGCCGGCGGGCCGCACCCGTGCCCGTCGGCCGCACTCGTGGAGGCGCCAGATGGCCAAACACCGTGCCCCGGTTTCCGACCGTCGGGCTCGTAGGGAGAGGACCGGCAACGAGGCGACCCACCCGGCGGACCTCAGCCAGCCGGTACCCAGGCAGGACCGGGAGAGCCCTCGACCGGACTTCGCCGAGGCTGGACTGACCTTCGGGGAGCGGCGCGAGTGGGCCGCCCCCCGACCTGACCTCGCCGAGCTGTGGCCCGGCCCACCGTACGACCGCTCCGGCGGTGGGCCGGCGCCGCAGCAGCGTCCGCTCAACGCCCCCGGGGTGCTCGGGCGTACCCCCGTGGTGGGGGTCGCCCGGGTGCCGGCCACCTCCCGGCTGACGCCGCCCGGTCGGGAGATCCGCAACCAGGGCCCGCGACCGGTACGACGTCCCGGCGTGGTGCCGGCGCCCGCCGGCCGGCATCGTCGGGCGGCGGAGCCGGACTGTTAACAAGGGACCCCTGCACTACCGCAGGCGTTAAGCGGGGGCCCTTCCTTTCACCTGGTGGGCGGGGGTGTGGGTCGGGCGGCGGGGCCGGAGGCGGCGACGGTAGCGTCATGGTCATGACGGTCGTGCACCCGATCACCCGGGCTTGGATCACCACTGGCGGCACCGGAGCGCAGAACTACGACGAGTTCGCCGACGACGCGGAGATCACCGCGATCATCGAGGCGAATCCGCACAGCGCCCTCGGCATCGAGATGCCACACCGGGCTCCGGACAGCCTCGGCAAGTCCTTCGGCGACGCGCTGCCGGACGCGGTGACCCGGCTGGCCGAGGCGAAGGACGACGGCAGCTACACCCCCGCCGAGCAGGTCGTGGTCCTGTACCGGATCACCGCGCCGGGGGAGGAGCCGGCGTACGGCATCTTCGCCATGGTCGACACCGATCAGATCTCCACCCGGGCCGACGAGCCGGGCCTGGTCATCCGCAACGAGGACGTCTTCATCGCCAAGGTGCGCGAGCGGGTGGCCCTGGCCGAGGCGCTGGGGCACCTGCTCTCGCCGGTGCTGCTGTTGCAGACCGGGCGCGGTGACGAACTGCACGCCGCGCTGGCCAAGGCCACCGACGCGGCCGGCGCACCCGCCGCGACCGACCTGGACCAGGCCGGGCGTACGCACGCCATCTGGCTGCTCGGGCCGGGCCCGGAGCAGGACGAGCTGACCGCCCTGGCCGGTGGCGGGGAACTGGTCGTCGCCGACGGCAACCACCGCAGCCTCGCCGCCCAGACCGGCGGATTCCGCCGCTTCCTGGCGGTGGTGACCACCCCGGCCTCGGTGGCCATCCAGCCGTACAACCGCCTCATCAGCGAGCTGCCGACCACCCCGCAGGAGCTGCTCGACCGGCTGACCGCCGCCGGTGCGCAGGTCAGCCCCGTCGAGGGCCCGGCGCAGGTCCCGGCCGCCGGCGGCACCATCGTGCTCCAGCTACCCGGCCAGGCGTACGCGGTGACCCTGCCGCACACCGGCGCCGGCCGGCTGGAGAACCTCGACCACGCCCTGGTCGAGCGGCTGCTGTTGCGCGACGCCCTGGGGCTGGACCCGGGGGACAAGCGGATCACCTACGTCGGTGGCGACTACCCGGCCAGCTGGCTGGCCGGTGAGGTCGAGGCCGGCCGGGCCGAGTTGGCCATCCTCATCGCGCCGGTGACCGTGGACGACTTCGTCGCGGTGAACCTGGCTCGGGAGAAGATGCCGCGCAAGAGCACCTGGTTCACCCCGAAGGCGCGTGGCGGCCTGGTGGTAGCGGAGCTGCCGGACCCGGCGTGAGGGTTGTCGGGTCGGTGCCGGGTGAGGTTCGCACCGACCCGAAAGGGGCATAGTCGCACCTGGGTACCGCCCCGCCGGTGCCCGGTGCGGCCGGCCTGACAGACTGCCCGGTATGCGCGTCTACCTGGGATCCGATCACGCCGGTTTCGAGTTGAAGGTGCACCTGGCCAACCATCTCGCCAAGCAGGGGTACGAGGTGGTCGACGTCGGCCCGCACGTCTTCGACCCGGACGACGACTACCCGGCCTTCTGTCTGCACGCCGGCACCCGGGTGGTGGCCGACCCGGGCAGCCTGGGTGTGGTCATCGGTGGCTCCGGCAACGGCGAGCAGATCGCCGCCAACAAGGTGGCCGGAGTCCGTGCGGCTCTGGCCTGGAGCATCGAGACCGCCCAGTTGGGCCGGCAGCACAACGACGCCAACGTGGTCGCGGTCGGGGCCCGTCAGCACACTCTGGACGAGGCCACCGCGATCGTCGAGGCGTTCCTGACCACGGCCTTCTCCGGCAGCGAGCGGCACGCCCGCCGCATCGCCCAGGTCGCCGAGTACGAGCAGACCCGCAAGCTGCCCGACCTGCCCTGACTCTTCGTTACAGACCAACTCCGTTACGCCGAAACGGCGGGGTCCCGTGGCTGCGGATCCCGCCGTTCGGCGCAACTGCGAGCAGCGACCGCACAGCCGGGTCAGCGGCGGGGGAGTTCGTCGCGGGGGATCCAGTTCCGACGGACGATGACGATCTCGGCCTCGGCGGCGGCCAGGTCCTCCTCGGTGGGGCGGGCGGCGTCCCGGGCCCGCATGGCCGCGGTCACGCTCACCTGTGAGGAGCCGGATCCGACCAGTCCGCGTAGCCCTCGTTCGCCTTCCTCGGCTCCGCCGCCGCGTCGTGCGCGGGGCGGCGGCTCCCCGCCGTCGTGCACTCCTGCGGTTGTCGCCGCGGCGCTGGCGTCGGTGGTCTGCGGTGGTACGCCCTGGTGTCGGTGTCGTCGTCGCCGTCGTCCCTCGTCCGCCACCCCCCGACCCTACCTGGGATGACGGTTGTCGATCACGGTCTCACGGCGGGTCGTACCCTCGATGTTTGACAGTGAAAGCACATACGGACGCACCACCTCACTCACCGTCAGCGGTGCCAGGTGAGCCCATCACAGACCGCACCCGGACCCCCGAATCGCCCGCACCGCACCACGGGATCCGAGCTGCGCGCAGGGGTCCGGTTGCCTCTGATCGCCGGGCCGCGTCGCACCGAGGAGGTCCAGCGGTGCCAGACCGCCGACCGGAGTCGAGCCGGTCGGCGGTCGGTGCGGGCAGGGTCAGAAGACCTCGAGGGCGGAGGGGGCGCGGTGCCAGCCGACCGCCGGATCGGCGGAGGCCAGGGCGCCGGGCCGCAGTTCGCGTAGCCGGCCGGCATCGGCCAGGGCGGTCAGCCGGGCACCGCCGAGGTACAACTCGCCCAGGCAGCTCACGTCGCAGGCCAGGTCGGCCGGATCGGTCACCGGTACGCAACTGGCCGCCGTCGGGCCGCCCTTGAGCCGCCACCGGCCGCTGTTGGCGGGCAGCAGGTCGTCGGTCACCTCGATCACCACGTCGATGTCGGTGGCGTAACGCCGGGCGGACAGGGCGCCCGGCACATCGACCACCCGTACCCACAGGGCGTCGACCAGAGTCGGGCTCAGTCGGCGTGGTTCGTCGACCATCCGCAGCAGGGGCTCGTCCACGGCAGCCCGCAGGAAGGTCACCTGGCGGGTCAGGTCCATCGAGAGCAGCAGCCGCCAGATCGCCCGGTACCCGGCGACACTGGTCGCCACCACCTCGTCGACCGTGGTCTGACACTTCGGGCCGGTGCCGTCCCACTCGGCCTTGGTGCGGAACAGGCCGTACCCGTCGATGCCCTCGGGTCCCTCGTGCAGCACCACCCGCCGTTCGGTGGCGCCGCCCCGGTGGGCCTGCGGATCCAGCAGGACGTAGCGCCACCAGCGCTCGTCGCGGGCGGACCAACCGGGTCGGGCAGCGCGTACCCGGTCGTACACCCGGCTAAGGTCCGCCAGGCGGTCGGCCGGAGAGTCCAGGCGCAGTCGGCCCTCGTCGGCGGTCGGCGACGGTAGCCGCAGCTCAAGGGTGTTGCCGGTGATCTGGAGTCGCTGCGCCGCCAGGCCGTACCCGAAGCGGGGATAGATCCGGCCCTCG
This sequence comes from Micromonospora sp. NPDC047134, assembly GCF_040643455.1. NCBI lineage: Bacteria > Bacillati > Actinomycetota > Actinomycetes > Micromonosporales > Micromonosporaceae > Micromonospora > Micromonospora sp. NPDC047134. The sequence goes on along the minus strand of NZ_JBEYUI010000034.1, from coordinate 15,242 downwards.
CTGGCCCAGAGCACCGCCACCGGTTCCCGGCCGGCCTCGTGGATCTCGGTCAGTTGTCGGCGCATCAGCGTGGTGAGCAGACCCCGCCGCCGGTGGGTGGGGGCCACCCCGACCATGCTGACGTGGGCGGCGGCCACCTCGCCGCCGGGCACCCCCAATGCCCGGGTGAAGGCGGCGGCGGTGCCGACCAACTCGGGACCGTCGCGTATCAGCAGGGCACGCTCCGGTTCGAAGATCCTGCGTTCGGTCTCATGTGCCTCGGGTTCGAGGCCGTGATGGAACAGGAAGTTGAGGTGGCGCCCCATCTCGTCGAAGTCTTCCGGGCGGGCGCTGCTGATCGGCAGGGAGTGGCTGGTCACGGCTTCGTGTCTAACGGATGGGCACGGATGCGGCGACCTATTTGCGGGCTGGCTACCCTCGAAGCAGGGCCGGACGGTGATCGAGTTCACCGCCGACCGAGGGGGAGGGACGAGATGGCCGACAAGACGCAGCCGTGGGCGGAGCGGACCGTGGAGGTGCCGCCGCAGCCCGGTGCGGGCATTCCGTCGCAGCGCGACCCGTACCGACGCGGGGTGGCCTCGGTCGGTGCCAGCGCGCCGCGTACCGAACCGTTTCCGACGGTGGACCAGGTGCCGACCGGCACCGGCTGGCCGGGTGAGCCGGCGCCGCGCCGGCCGTTGAGCTGGCATGTGGCCCAGCTACGCAAGGGCGGCGAGTGGAGTACGGCCGGCGCCCTGTTCGCCTTCGTGTGCTGGGGGATCTGGGCGATCTCCGGCGGTGGCGATCTGGCCGGGCCCTTCCTGATCTTCGTGCTGAGCCTGCTGGTGGCGGCGGGGTTGTTCGCGCTGACCCGGCTGCTGGGCCGGCTGGTGCTGGAGCGGCAGTTGGGCCGGGTACGGCGCAGCGCGCGGGGCGCTCATCTGGTCACCGCGGTCTTCCTGACCGGCCTGGGCATCGCCTACCTCCAGCAGACCCAGTGGATCATGGACGCCTGGAACTGGCTGACCACCTGAGTCGCGTCGTCGGGCGGGTCGACGTTCTCACGCCGACCCGCCCGACGGAGCCGGTCGCGCATTGCGACCGGAAGGTCGTCACTCCACCAGGACGGCCGCTGCATACCCGGCCGGAGCCGGTTCATCCCCCGCGACCACCAGCGGTGCCAGGTCCGCCACAGTCCGGACATGAGAGATTCTGTCCGGCTTGGCCGCAAATTTACTGTCGTCACCGTACTTTAGCGCGACCAGACGCTTATTCCGGTAAGCGGAAAATGGGGTCGCTAGCAGGTGAAATGCTGTCACCGCAAGCATCGCGGGCCGTGAAAATTCCATGAACTGAGGTCTTCTCAAATCTTGGTGCGTCTATAAGGATGGGCTCTGTGAACGGGGCACAGGACGAAGGTGATGGATTTCCGGGAGGCACCAGCGTCCCGGTGACTGTCCTTCGACTGGACCGCCCCGAGCTGGACGGCACCCGTCTCGTCGTGCGGGCCGTCGATGTCGAACTGCGTGAACGCCGTCGTGGGCACCATCTGGCACCGCTGGGATACCTCTACGATCGCGCCGACCACGACGAATTGGAATCCGATCTCATCCTTGACGCCGGGCACTATGACGTGGGTGACCAGACCTGGTCATTTTCCGCTGAGGTGCCCGGGATTATCGGCCTTACCGAGCCGCTGTCGTCGGCTGACAACCCGCCAGCCGAAAAAGTCGGAGAAGAAGGAGATCACCCGTGACGACCACCCTGACCCGCAACCCCCTGCGCACCTCGCTGTCGATGACCAGTGGGCACGACTTCAGCCAGCCGCTGCCCGCCGACCACGACCGCCAGCCCTTCGGCTACCTCTTCGCCAACTGGGAGCCGGGCACCCCGGCGGAGACCGAGACCGAGCTCGGCTACTACGACGCCGACCAGCAGGTCTGGGTCACCCCGGACGGCGCGATCACCGCCGGTGTCTACACCAAGACCCGCACCTCCGGCTCCAACTGCGGAGACTGCGTAACCGACGACGCCTGCGCCTAAGGACAACGCATGACCACCTCGCCATCTGATCGCGGGATCCTGATCTTCACCCAGGACTTCGATCCCACGGTCGACCCCGTCGTGCGGACCCTCACCGCCCGGGGGGCCGACATCGTCCGCGTCGACCTGAGCTACTTCCCGCAGACGCTGACGTTCACCACCTCGGATTTCGATGGCGAGCGGCGGCGGCTGCTGCACCGCGGGCGGGAGGTCGATCTCGATCGGCTCTCCGGGGTGTGGTACCGCCGCCCCACAGCCTTCCGCTTCCACGAGCAGATGAGCGAGGCCGAACAGCAGTTCGCCCGCAACGAGGCCCTGCACGGCATCGGCGGCATCCTGCGCAGCACGGACTGCCTCTGGGTCAACCGTCCCGACGTCGACGCGGTCGCCGAGCTCAAGCCCTACCAACTCCAGTTGGCCAAGCAGGTAGGCATGCGGGTGCCCCGCACCCTGCTCACCAACGACCCCGCCGAGGTACGCGCCCTGGTCGGTGCCACCGACCAGCCCGTGGTCTACAAGGCCCTCACCGGCGGGGTGATCCACTATCCGGGCGCCTTCCCCAGCGGCCTCTACACCACAGTGGTGGGCGAGGAGGTGCTGGCCAACGCCGACCGGGTCCAGCACACGATCTGCATGTTCCAGGAGTACATCGAGAAGGCGTACGAGGTCCGGCTGACCGTCGTCGGGAACACCTGGTTCCCGGTGGTGATCGACTCCCAGGCCCTGCCCACCACCTCTGTCGACTGGCGCGGCGAGAACCACCTGCCCTACGGCCCGTACAAACCACTGCCCGACGAGGTGGTGGCGAAGACCCAACGCCTGCTCGACCGCCTCGGCCTCGTCTACGCGGCCATCGACTTCATCGTCACCCCGGAGGGGGAGTACGTCTTCCTGGAGGTGAACCCGGGCGGCCAGTTCATGTGGCTGCAACACGACCTGGGTCTGCCGATGGACGAGACCATCGCCGACCTGCTGCTGGCCGGCGGCCCCTTCCGGCAGGGCGAGGTAACCCAGGTCGGCTACTGAGATGATCGGGGCGTTGCTGCTCGTCGCCCAACTGGCCCTGGTCGGCACCCTCGGCTGGGCCCTGGTGGGCAAGGTACGCGACCGGGCCGCCTTCGCGGCCTTCCGCGCCTCGCTGCCGCGTACCGTCGGGGTGTCGGCGGCCCGGGCGGGGGCCCTGGCGGTGGCTGTCCTGGCGGCCGAGGCGCTCACCGCCGGGATCCTGCTGGCCGCGGTCGCCCTCCCCGCCCTGGCGGCTGCGGGCTTCGCGCTGGCCACCGGCCTGTTCGCGGCCTTCACGGTGGCCGTGGCCGGGATGGTCCGTCGCGGGGTCCGGGAGCCCTGTCACTGCTTCGGGGTCGCCGAGAGCCCGCCCGGCCCCGCGCACGTCATCCGCAACCTGCTGTTGACCGCGGTCGCCCTGGGCGGGGCGGCGCTGGCCTTCGGCGGGGTCCGGCCACCGTCGCTGTCCACCCTCACCGCTGAACCGTCCGGAGCTGACATGGCCCCCTCGTCCGTCCTGCTGCTCGTGGTCACGGTGCTGTGTCTGGTCAACACCACCGTCCTGCTGGTCGTGCTCGCGCAGTTGCGGCGGCAGTCCACTCTGCTGAAGGTCAGCATCGAGGGGGTGGAGAATCCCGAGCCGATCATGCTGACCGCCGGTGCCACGGTCGGCGACTTCACCGCCACCACGGTCGACGGCACACCGGTGTCCCGGGCCGGGCTGCGGGGGGAGACCCTGGTGGGGTTCCTCTCCCCGAGCTGTCCGGCGTGCGCGGAGAGCCTGCCCGGGTTCGTCGCCCGGGCCGAGGCGATCCCCCGGGAGCAGACCCTGGCCGTGGTGCTGGGCACCGGTGAGGCCGCCACCCAACTCTGCGAGCGGCTGGCCCCGGTGGCCCAGGTGATCAACGAGCCCGAGCGGGGTCCGGTGGCCCGCGCCTTCGGGGTGGACGGCTACCCGGCGTTCGGCCTGCTCTCCGGCGACACCGTGGTCGCCAGCCACTTCGTACTCGACCGGGTGCCCGTCACCAGCGCCTCGTGATCAGACAGGCAGGCGGCTCGCTGGCCGAGGCCACCCGGATGGCCTGGGCCGCATCCCGCGGCTGGCTCATCGCCCGGGTGCTGCTCGCCGTGGTGGCGGGCATGGTGCCGGTAGCCGTCGCCTGGCTGATGAAGGTGGTGCTGGACCGGCTGGCCGCCGGTGACGACCGGCTTACCGGGCCGGTGCTGCTGCTGGCCGGCGCGGGTGCCGCCGCGGTGCTCCTGCCCGAACTGGGCCGCTATGTCGACGCCGAGCTGCAACGGTCCGTCGGGCTGACCGCGCGGCAGCGGCTGTTCGCCGCTGTCGGCCGGATGCTCGGGCTGCGCCGGTTCGAGGACCCGGAGTTCCACGACCGGCTCAGCATCGCCGCCGAGACCGGCCCGGCCGGGCCGCCGGAGGTGGTCAGCGGCTTCCTCGGGGCCGCCCAGGGGCTGCTCACCATGGCCGCCTTCCTCACCACCCTGGCCGCCATCAATCCGTGGATGGTGCTGGTCGTGGCGGCGGCCGCCTTACCCACCCTGCGGGCGGAACTGCGCCTGGGCCGCCAGCGGGCCGCGTTGCTGTGGGAGTACGGCCACGCCGCCCGGCGGGAGTTCTTCTACGCCCAACTGATGACCAGTGTCACCGCCGCCAAGGAGGTCCGCCTGTACGGCCTCAGCGGGCTGTTCGGCGCCCGGATGCTCACCGAACTGCGCGGCATCCACGCCGGGCAACGCCGGATGGACCGGCGTGAGCTGCTCGTCCAGTCGGTGCAGGGGCTGCTCGGCGCGGTGGTGGCCGGGCTGGGCCTGTTCTGGGCGGTCACCGCCGCCCGGTCCGGCGCGCTGACCATCGGCGACGTCTCCGTCTTCGTGGCCGCGGTCGCCGGGGTGCAGGGCGGGCTGAGCAGTGCCTTCGTCAACGCCGGGCGACTGCACGAGGCGATGCTGCTGTTCGGGCACTACCGCTTCGTCGTGGAGGCCCCACCCGACCTGCCCGCCCGTCCCACCGCCCTGCCGCAGGTGCCACCGCTGCGGCAGGGAATCGAGTTCGACGACGTGTGGTTCCGCTACGGCGAGGACCTGCCCTGGGTGCTGCGGGGGGTGAGCTTCACCCTTCCCGCCGGGTCCTCGGTGGCCCTGGTCGGGCACAACGGGGCCGGCAAGAGTTCCCTGGTGAAGCTGCTGTGCCGGTTCTACGACCCGAGCCGGGGCAGCATCCGCTGGGACGGGGTGGATCTGCGCGACCTGCCCCCGGCCGAGCTGCGGGCGCGGATCGGGGTGCTGTTCCAGGACTTCATGTCGTACGACTTCAGTGCCGCCGACAACATCGGGATAGGTGCGGTGACCGCCCTGGACGACCTGACCCGGATTCGGGCGGCGGCCCGGCTGGCGGGGGTGGACGACATCCTGGGGGCGCTGCCCCGCGGTTACGACACCATGCTCACCCGGGTCTACATGAACGCCGAGGACCGCGACGACCCCACCACGGGAGTGGTGCTCTCCGGCGGCCAGTGGCAGCGGGTGGCCCTGGCCCGGGCGTTGATGCGCGAGGAGGCCGACCTGCTGGTGCTGGACGAGCCCAGCGCCGGCCTGGACGCCGAGGCGGAGTACGAGGTCAGCCGACGGTTGGCCGCACACCGCGCAGACCGAACCAGCCTGCTGATCTCCCACCGGATGAACACCGTGCGCGACGCCGACCTGATCGTCGTACTGGCCGACGGCACGATCACCGAACGCGGCGACCATGAGGAACTGATCGACCTGGACGGCACGTACGCCCGGCTGTTCCGCCGTCAGGCCGCCGGCTACCAGGAGGACCCGCAGCCGGCGGCCTGACGACCAATTGAGTCGCCGCCCTGGGGCGGGTCGGCCTACCATTCGCCGGATGCGAGTGCTTTCCGTGAACGTGGGCAGACCCCGGCCCAACCCGGCCAAGGGTGGGTTGACCGGCATCGACAAACGCCCGGTGGATGGCCCGGTCGCCGTCGTGGTGCCCGGCCCCAAGGGCACCGGCGAGGTGGGTCTGGTCGGCGACCGGGTGTACGACGTGAAGCATCACGGCGGCACCGACCAGGCCGTGTACGCCTACGCCCGGGAGGATCTGGACCGCTGGGCGACCGAGTTGGGCGTCACCCTCGGCAACGGCGGCTTCGGGGAGAACCTGACCACCACCGGCCTCGACGTCAACGGTGCCCTGATCGGGGAACGCTGGCGGATCGGGCCGGAGGTGGTCCTGGAGGTGTCCTGCCCGAGGATCCCCTGCTCGACCTTCCAGCACTGGTTGCAGCAGCGCGGCTGGATCAAGCGGTTCACCCAGGCCGCCGTGCCCGGGGCGTACCTGCGGGTGATCGTACCCGGCGAGCTGCGCGGCGGCGACCCGATCGAGATCGTGTACCGGCCCGACCATCAGGTCACCATCGAGCTGGCCTTTCGTGCCCTGACCCTCGAACCCGAGCTGCTGCCGCAGTTGCTGGTCGCCGAGGCCCTGCCCGAGGAGGCCCGGGACTCCATCCACCGCCGGTCGGCCACCGGGTAGGCCCCATGCGCCGAGATGCGTACCCGCCACCGGGGAACTACGGTGTGTGGTCGGGGCGACATGGAATCAGCACTGACCGCACCACCAGCACCGCCGGCGGAGTTGGCAGGGTTACGCCGCTGGCCGGTCTCCCTGGTCCTGGCCGGGGTCATGTTCCTGGTGCTCTTCGACAGCCTCGCGGTCGCCACCGCCCTGCCCCAGATCGGCCGGGAGTTCGCCATCTCCCCGGACCAACTGCAATGGGTGATCACCCTCTACTCCCTGAGCATCGGCGGGTTCCTGCTGCTCGGCGGTCGGGTCTGCGACCTGTGGGGTAGGCGACGCCTGATCGTCACCAGCCTGGGGGTCAACACCTTCGGCCTGCTGCTCGCCGGCGCCACCTCCTCGCTGCCGCTGCTGTTCGCCGGACGGGTACTCCAGGGCCTAGGTGCCGCCTTCGCCATCCCCGCCGCCCTGGCGTCGGCCGCCGCACTCTTCCCGGAGGAGCCCTGGCGCAGCCGGGTCTTCGCGGTGGTCGCGGCCGCCGCCAACTCCGCCGGGCTGGCCGGGGCCGTCTGCGGTGGGGTGATCACCTCCTACTGGGGTTGGCGCTGGATCTTCCTGGCCGTCGTCCCGGTGGGCCTGGTGGCGATGCTCGCCGCCCTCCGGCTGCTGCCGCCGGATCAGCCGACAGCCGGCCGCCGATCCCTGGACGTCACCGGTGCCCTGCTGGCCACCGGCGGGCTGGTAATCCTGATCTACGGCGCCACCCGGGTCGCCGAGCAGGGGGTGTCCGGTCCGGCACCGGCCATCGTCGTCGCCGGCCTGCTCCTGCTGGCGGTCCTCGTCCCCCTGGAACGCCGGATACGTGACCCGCTGCTCAAGCCCGCCCTGTTCCGTTCGCGTTCCCTGACCGCCAGTTGCCTGGCCTTCGCGGCCCACTCGGCGTCGTACGCGGCGATCGTCGTCGTGGGCAGCCTCCACCTCCAGGAGATCCACGGCCTGTCGGCCGCCCAGACCGGTCTCGTCCTGGCCCCGGTCCTGCTCGGCTCCCTCATCAGCGCCGCGCCCGCCGGCTGGCTGGTCCGCCGCTACGGCCCGCGTACGGTCGTCACGGTGGCCCTGACCCTCTGCGCGGGCAGCCTCGCCGGGGTGGCGGTGGGCACCGGCGGCTCCCTGCCCGTCGTGATCGCCTGGCTGGTCGCCTGGGGGCTCAGCGCCGGACCCGTCTACGTGGCCCTGACCCGGGAATGCATCAGCACCGCGGCCCCCGAGGACCGAGGTTCGGCCTCCGCGCTGTTCGAATCGACGAACCACGTCGGCGGCGCCCTCTCGGTGGCGGCGTTCCTCACCCTGCTCGGCGCGGGCGTCGGCTACGGCACGGTCCAACTGGTCGGCGCCGCCGTCGTCGGCCTCGGCATCCTCGCCACCATCGGCCTTATGCCCAGATCGAAGCCCCAGACCAGGACCTGAAAGCTTCGGTACCGTCCGCCAACTGAACCCCGCCTGAGCGGGGCGGTAGAAGGCTTCGGGGTAGCGCCGGTGCACCGACTCGGGGAGGATCATCCTCCATGTCTGAGCGAGATCTGGCCGGAACCTGGCGCGGCATCATCGACGGGGACAGCAAGTCCTGGGTGGTGTTCGCCCACGGCACCTGCGTCGTGTTGCCAGACCCCGGACCCGACATCGACCTCGCCGCTCAGGCCGTCGACATCCTGCGTGAGTACGGCCCCGTCCACCCCGGCTCGTCCGCCGGAGACTTCGGCACGATCACCCTCGACCCCGGTCTCGGATGGGTGGTCTACGGCCACCACGACGACGTGCTGACCTACGTGGGACCCGACGAGATCTCAGACAGCAGCGACCTGGCCATCGGGCTGTACGGCCGCCACAAGCGCGACCGGGACGGCCACGAGCTGCACGTCATCCACGTCGAGGACAAGCGGCCCGGGTAGTCGACGCCGAGCTTCCGCCATCACTGGTTCCGGCGGTCATGGCGCTGACCTGGGCCGGAGTTGATGGAGCGGGCGACGGGAATCGAACCCGCACCGTCAGTTTGGAAGACTGAAGCTCTGCCATTGAGCTACGCCCGCGTACGCCCGGAAACCCGAGCGCGCCGACAGCCTACCCAATGCCCGCGACGAGCGCGCGGCCGTATCCCCGCCGCCGCGCCGGCGTCGGCCCCGCGGTTTCGGCGATCTGGGGGTATCCGGCCGCCACCGATGCCGCAACATCGGCGAAACGGCGGCTACCAGGTCAGGGGGTGTCCGATTTGGGGTTGTTCGGCGCGTTGGGGGATGCCCCGGCATCCGGTTGTCGGGTCGAAGGCATAGACTGCTCGACGCCACGGGGTGTGGCGCAGCTTGGTAGCGCACTCGCTTTGGGAGCGAGGGGCCGTGGGTTCAAATCCCGCCACCCCGACTGCCTCCAGCGTGGGGCCGGTGCACCCGGGACGGTGGGCGAGCGGGATGCTTCGCCGCCGGGTCCCTGGGCGCTGCCGGTCGGCCACGCCGGTTCGCCTACACTCGATGGGCCGAAGTGCGCCCAGAATCAACCGAGATCCGTCAAGGAGTACGCCTGTGAAGAGCACCGTCGAGACTCTGAGCCCGACGCGCGTGCGGCTCGCCATCGAGGTGCCGTTCGTCGAGCTCGAGCCGAGCCTCAAGAAGGCGTACCGGGAGATCGGCCAGCAGATCCAGATCCCCGGCTTCCGTAAGGGGAAGGTGCCGGCGGCGATCATCGACCAGCGGGTGGGCCGGGGCACGGTGCTCAACGAGGCCGTGCAGGAGGCGATCCCGCAGAACATCCTCGCCGCGGTCCGCGAGCACGACCTGAAGACCCTGGGCCGTCCCGAGGTCGACATCACCGAGTTCAACGACGGTGACTCGCTGAACTTCACCGCCGAGGTGGACGTCCGGCCGGAGATCACCGTGCCGGACCTGGCCTCCCTCGAGGTCGTCGTCGACGAGTTGCAGATCGACGACAGCGAGATCGACGAGCAGGTGAAGAACCTGCGCGAGCGGTTCGCCACCCTCAAGACCGTCGAGCGGGCCGCGGCCGAGGGCGACTACGTCCAGATCGACCTGCGGGCCACCGTCGACGGCGAGGAGGTGCCGGGCGGCTCGGCCAGCAACATCTCCCACGAGGTGGGCAGCAAGCAGCTGCTGCCGGGCCTGGACGAGGCCCTGGTCGGCCTCGCCGCCGGCGAGGACACCACCTTCACCACCCAGCTGGTCGGTGGCGACTTCGCCGGCCGCGACGCCGAGGTCCTGGTGACCGTGCGTACGGTCAAGGAGAAGGAGCTGCCCGAGCTGAACGACGAGTTCGCGCAGCTGGCCAGCGAGTTCGACACCATGGAGGAGCTGCGCAACGACCTGCGTGAGCGGGTCACCCGGGGCAAGCGGGTCGAGCAGATCTACGCCGCCCGGGACAAGGCCCTGGAGCAGCTCGTCGAGGCCGCCGAGGTGCCGGCGCCGGAGGGTGTCATCCGCGACGAGGTGGAGAGCCGCAAGCAGGCGATGGTCGACCAGCTGGAGCGGATCGGCGCCTCGATGGAGGACTACCTGGCCGCCGAGGAGAAGACCGAGGAGCAGATCGACGCCGAGCTGACCGAGGCCGCCACCCAGGGCATCAAGGTCCAGCTGCTGCTCGACACCCTCGCCGACGCCGAGGACGTGCAGGTCTCCGACGACGAGTTCGGCCACGAGATCGTCCACCGCGCCCAGCGGGCCGGCATGGCCCCTCAGCAGTACTACGACCAGCTGGTGCGCTCTGGCGCCGCCGGCGCGGTCTTCGGTGACGTCCGCCGGGGCAAGGCGCTGGCCGCGGTCATGGAGCGCATCACCATCAAGGACACCGCAGGCAACGAGATCAGCCTGGACGCGCTGCGCGAGGCCAGCGAGGCGGAGCACGGGCACGAGCACTGATCGTCGGGTGAGGGCCACCGTCCGCCGGTCGCGGTGGGTGGTGGCCCGACCCCTTTCCGGGTACGAGTCCCGGGCCCCCTGCGCTGAGAGCGAACAGTGCCCGGAGCGGGACTCTGCCGCCCGGCTGAGCGGTTAGTGTCGGACAGGACGGTACGGAGAGCGAAGGGCTGCCATGACCGACATGCACATCCCAGCGAAGCCGCGGGCGCTCGACGCCCGAGGCGGCGACTCAATTGGCAACCTCGACGACTCGGTCTACAACCGGTTGCTCAAGGAACGCATCATCTTCCTCGGCAGCGAGGTCAACGACCAGGTGGCCAACCGCATCTGCGCGCAGCTGCTGCTGCTCGCGGCGGAGGACCCGGACCGGGACATCTTCCTCTGGATCAACTCGCCGGGTGGCTCGGTCTACTCCGGCATGGCGATCTACGACACCATGCAGTACATCGACAACGACGTGTCGACCGTGGCGATGGGCATGGCGGCCTCGATGGGCCAGCTGCTGCTCTGCGCGGGCACCAAGGGCAAGCGGTACGCTCTGCCGCACGCCCGGATCATGATGCACCAGCCCTCGGGTGGCCTCGGCGGTACCGCCTCGGACATCGCGATCCAGGCCGAGCAGATGCTCTACACCAAGCGGATGTTCCAGGAGCGGGTCGCGCACCACACCGGACAGACCCAGGCGCAGATCGAGGCGGACTCGGACCGCGACCGCTGGTTCACCGCCCAGGAGGCCATGGACTACGGCTTCATCGACAAGGTGATCATCGGGGCCGCTCAGGTTCCCGAGGGCGCCGGGACCCTGAGCTGATCGAGGAGCAGACGATGACCGACCTCAGCCTGCCGCCCCAGTTCGCGGCCGTGCACAACCGCTACGTCCTGCCGTCGTTCGTCGAGCGCACGTCGTACGGGGTCAAGGAATCCAACCCGTACAACAAGCTCTTCGAGGACCGGATCATCTTCCTCGGCGTCCAGGTGGACGACGCGTCGGCCAACGACGTGATGGCCCAGTTGCTGACCCTGGAGGGGACGGACCCCGACCGGGACATCATCATGTACATCAACTCGCCCGGCGGCTCGTTCACCGCGATGACGGCGATCTACGACACCATGCAGTACGTCCGGCCGGACATCCAGACGGTCTGCCTCGGCCAGGCCGCCTCCGCCGCGGCGGTGCTGCTGGCGGCCGGCACTCCGGGTAAGCGGATGGCGCTGCCGAACTCGCGGATCATCATCCACCAGCCGGCCACCGAGGGTGGCTACGGGCAGGGCTCGGACATCGAGATCCAGGCCCGGGAGATCCTGCGGATGCGCACCCAGCTGGAGGAGATGCTCTCCCGGCACTGCAACCGGCCGGTCGAGAAGGTCCGCAAGGACATCGACCGGGACAAGATCATGACGGCCGAGGAGTCCCGGGAGTACGGGTTGGTCGACACGATCCTCAGCAGTCGCAAGAAGGGTCTGCTGGCCGCCAACGCGGCCGGCTGACCTGCACGGGATCAGGGGCCGGTCGGGTCTGTCACCCGCCGGCCTCTGACACACCCGTTTTGGGGGTCGGAGAATGCCCCTGCAGCGGGTAACGTCGGGTCAGTACCGCTTCGTCGGGCGACCGGCGTGGTGGGTGGAGACGGGCAGAGCGAAGCGTCCGCAGGTCGTGGCCGGGGCTCCGGCCGATGAGTGCAGGGAGAACGTAGGTGGCACGGATCGGTGACGGCGGCGACCTACTCAAATGCTCCTTCTGCGGCAAGTCGCAGAAGCAGGTCAAGAAGCTCATCGCGGGCCCCGGGGTCTACATCTGCGACGAGTGCATCGATCTCTGCAACGAGATCATCGAAGAGGAGTTGGCCGAGTCCGGCGAGGTGAAGTGGGAAGAGCTTCCCAAGCCGATGGAGATCTGCCAGTTCCTCGACACCTACGTGGTGGGGCAGGAGCAGGCCAAGAAGGCGCTCGCCGTCGCGGTCTACAACCACTACAAGCGCATCCAGGCGGAGGCGGCCAACGCGCCGGGCGCCGGTAACGACGGCGTCGAGCTGGCCAAGTCGAACATCCTGCTGCTGGGCCCGACCGGGTGTGGCAAGACCCACCTGGCGCAGACCCTGGCGCGGATGCTCAACGTGCCCTTCGCCATCGCCGACGCCACCGCCCTGACGGAGGCTGGCTACGTCGGCGAGGACGTGGAGAACATCCTCCTCAAGCTGATCCAGGCCGCCGACTACGACATCAAGCGCGCCGAGACCGGCATCATCTACATCGACGAGGTCGACAAGATCGCCCGCAAGTCGGAGAACCCGTCGATCACCCGTGACGTCTCCGGCGAGGGCGTCCAGCAGGCCCTGCTGAAGATGCTCGAAGGCACCGTGGCGAACGTGCCACCGCAGGGCGGCCGCAAACACCCGCACCAGGAGTTCATCCAGATCGACACCACCAACGTGCTGTTCATCTGTGGTGGTGCCTTCGCTGGCCTGGATCAGATCATCGAGGCGCGTACCGGCCACGGCGGCACCGGCTTCGGCGCCCGGCTCCGGGCCGTCTCCGAGCGTTCCACGGACGACATCTTCAGCCAGGTGATGCCGGAGGACATGCTCAAGTTCGGGCTGATCCCGGAGTTCATCGGCCGCCTGCCGGTGATCACCAGTGTCCGCAGCCTCGACCGGACGGCCCTGGTGCGCATCCTCACCGAGCCGCGGAACGCCCTGGTCCGGCAGTACCAACGCCTCTTCGAGCTCGACGGGGTGGAGCTGGAGTTCGAGCGACCGGCTCTGGAGGCCATCGCCGACCAGGCCATGCTGCGCGGCACCGGTGCCCGTGGCCTCCGCGCCATCATGGAAGAGGTCCTGCTCTCCGTGATGTACGAGGTGCCCAGCAACCCCGACGCCGCCCGGGTGCTCATCACCCGTGAGGTGGTGCTGGAGAACGTCAACCCGACCATCGTCCCGCGCGAGTTCACCGGACGTCGGGCCCGACGCGAGCGCGAGGAGAAGTCGGCCTGATCCGGTAGGGGAGTGTCTTACCCTGCCGGTTTCGACCGTCCGCCCGTACCCTGGCTGTCATGCGCGTCGCCGTCTGCCAGCTGAACTCCCGCGACGACCGGAAGGCGAACCTCGCCGCCGCGGAGGCCCTGATCGATCGCGCGGCCGACGCCGGCGCGGACCTGGTGCTCCTGCCGGAGTACGTCGACTATCTGGGGCCGGGTGCCAAGATGCCGGCGCCGGAACCGGTCGGCGGCGAGGTGGGTCAGTTCTTCGCCGACGTCGCCCGTCGACGGGGCATCTGGCTCATCGCCGGCTCCTTCCACGAGGCCGGCCCCGACCCCGAGCACACCTGGAACACCACCCTCGTCTTCGACCGCGCCGGCACTCTCGCCGCCAGCTACCGCAAGATCCACCTGTACGACGTGGAGATCCCCGGTCGGGTCTCGTACCAGGAGTCGGCTTCGGTGGCCCCGGGCGACCAGTCCGTGGTGGTGGAGGTCGAAGGGCTGCGGGTGGGGCTGTCGATTTGTTACGACCTGCGCTTCCCCGAGCTCTACCGGCAACTCGCCACCGAGGGTGGTGCTCATCTGCTCGTGGTCCCGGCGGCCTTCATGATGCACACCGGGCGTGACCACTGGGAGGTCCTGCTGCGCGCCCGAGCGATCGAGAACCAGTGCTTCGTCGCGGCTGCCGGACAGACCGGGGACCACGAGCCGGGCCGGACCTGTTACGGGCGCAGCATGGTGATCGACCCCTGGGGGACGGTGTTGTCCCAGGTGCCGGACGGCCCCGGGTTCGCCATCGCTGAGGTGCACCTCGACCGGCTGGCCCGCATCCGAGCAGAACTGCCCAGCCTGGCAAACCGCCGGCTCTGAGCGCGACTATCCCTGCAGCAGTACCCCCACCACCGCGAAGCCGGCGATGGCCACGGCCGTCACCAGCAGGGCGGTGCTCATCCGCGAGGGACCCCGCCGGACCAGCCGCCCGATCGACACCACCACGGCGAAGAGCACGAAGGCCCCGATGATCAGTTGCCAGAAGGGGAGTAACAGGCCGAGCAGCGCGTCCTCGGCGAGGACCGGGCTGGCAGGCCGGGACACGTCATCCATGTCAGACACTCTGGCACGCCGGTGCCCTCCGCGGTCGCCGCCGCGAGTACGCAATCACGCAGATTGCGTACTAGTCAGGTGTGTGTTGGGGCAGTTCGCTGACGACCTGGCGGAGTGCGGCTGCCGGTGAGTTCCGCGCCCCCGAACCACGAGCGGATGAGAGACACCCCTGGATGCCTGCCCCTGATCGACAGTCGCTGATTTGCCTTCTCCGGTGGGTGCGCGTAACTTTCTCTCTGCACGAGGGAGGCCGGGCAAACCAGCCGAGAACGGGCGCCGGTCTTGCGAGTGATCGTAAGGCCGAGACCGGGCGGTGCGAGTGGGCCTGAAGTTGAGGTTGCAATCGCGAAGCCGGCCGGGTAAGGTTCTGGAGCCGGCAGGAGCCGGGCGGGTTGCCTGAGGGCAACTGGCCGGTCTGCGGTTCTCCACGGAAGAAGCGACCGCCGAGAGGCGTGCGCCACCGTGGGCCCGAACGATCTTAGAAGGTCTGAGACTGAGCTTCAGTTTTGACCCACGAGAACGATTCGGATAGTTTGGAGCGGTTGCCCCAGACAAGGTTTCGGATTCGAGGCCGAGTTTGGTGTGTGGTTGTTCTTTGAGAACTCAACAGGGTGTTTGATAAGCCAGTGCCAAGTAGTTTATGCCCCGTGCCGGCTGGAGGTCTTTGATTTCT
>NZ_JBEYUI010000033.1:0-51692 GCF_040643455.1 Micromonospora sp. NPDC047134 | reverse complement strand
GGTGGCACCTGGACCCCGCAGGCGGCCAGCGAGAGCAACCCGTTCGCCGGTAAGGCGAACAGCAACGCGACCTGGACCAACGACATCAGCCACGGCGAGTTGATCCGCAGCAACGCCGATCAGACCATGACGATCGACCCCTGCAACCTGCAACTGCTCTACCAGGGCCGGGCTCCGAACTCCGGCGGCGACTACGGCCTGCTGCCGTACCGTCCGGGCGTACTGACCCTGCAACGCTGACGGATACCACACAACCCCGGGGATGACCTGGGGACGGGCGGGCTCGGCGCAGGCCGGGCCCGCCCGACACGTCAGGTGACCTTGCTCTTGACCTTGTTGACCACCCCCTGCACCAGCCCCGGGTCGGTGCCGTACAGGCGAGGGTCTCCCGGCGGCAGGACCGGCTCCGGGGCGTGCGCGCGGGGTGTCTTGTCGTACCGGAACTCTCCCTTGCCGTCCGGTGCCGGTCCGGCGGCCCAGCGGCCCTGGGCGGCATCCCCGTCGGGGGAGAAGTCGAGATAGGCGTAGCTGAACTCCTCGGTGAAATCCGGGGAGTCGGGGAAGGCGTCCGGCACCGGCATCCCTTCCAGCCCGTCCTCCTTGAGCTGCTCGATGGCCGCCATCCACATGTTCTGGTGCATGGTGTCCCGAGCCAGCAGGAACCGCAGCATCTGCTTGACCCCGGGGTCGTCGGTCATGTTGAACAGGCGGGAGACCTGAAGCCGACCCTGGGCCTCGGCGGTGACATTGAGCTGGAAGTCCGCCATCAGGTTGCCGCTGGCGGTGACGTAGTTGCCGCTCCACGGCATCCCGACACTGTCCACCGGCATCGCACCACCGCCGCCGTGGATGAAGTGCGCCGGGTTGGAGCCCCCGTAGATCGCCCCCACCATCGGGTTGCCCTCGGCGGCCTCCTGTAGGGACAGCGGCGCGTGTTCCAGCAGCCGGGTGATCATCGTGGCGATCATCTCGACATGGCCCATCTCCTCGGTGCCGACATCGAGGAGCAGGTCCTTGTACTTTCCGGGGAGTCGGCAGTTCCAGCCCTGGTAGAGGTATTGGTTGGCGACGGTCATCTCGCCCCATTTGCCGCCCAGGACTTCCTGGAGCCGGCGGGCGAACGCGGCGTCGGGCCCGTCCGGCTTGGCCTCGAACTGAAGGTTCTTGGTGTGGCTGAACACGCGTCCTCCTCGTCGTCGAAACACTGTCGAGGTCACTTCCCGCTCCGGCGGCCCCGCTGGGCCAACCGGTGGCCCGCCGGGGCCAACCCGGAGGGGTCAACCCGCCACGGTCTGGGCGATCAGGTGTCGCAGCACGGCCTGGACGTCGCCGTCGGTGGCGGCCATCACCCGACGTTGCCGGGTGGCGCCGGTGCCCTCCCGGCGCAACCGGTCGGTCTGCCGGAGCACCAGGTCCAGATCGTCATGGCGGGTCAGTGCGGGGGTGACCGTGTCGAGCAGGTCGTCGACCAACTCCCAGGCGGGTCGGGCGCCGCCGTTGCACAGATCGACGAGCACCCCGTCGACTCCGTCGTGGGCGGCCCGCCAGTGCGCGGCCGCGACCAGGCAGTCCCGGATCTGCAGGGGCCGCACCCCCTCGCGTACCCGGTCGATCATCGTGGCGACGAGCGCCCGGACCAGGGCGGCGACCAGGACGGTGTCGTCCACGCAGGGGCAGACGTCGCCGACCCGGACCTCGACCGTGGGGTACGCGGCAGACGGGCGGGCGTACCAGTAGACCATCGCGGCATCGAGCATGATCCCGGCGGTGATCAACTCCTGCACGGTGGCGTCGTAGTCGGCGACCGACTCGAAATGCGGGGTGGGCCCGATACTCGGCCAGCGTTCCAGTTGCATGGACCGCCAACTGTTGTGACCGGTGTCCCGACCGTCGTACAGCGGGGAGTTGGCGGTCAGCGCCTGCACCACCGGCAGCCACGGCCGCAGGTGGTTGCACACCTGCACGGCCAGTTCCCGGTCCGGCACCCCGACGTGCACATGGCAGCCGCACACCGCGGGATCGTGGGCCACCGGCCCGAAACGGCGGGACATCGCGTGGTAGCGCTGCTCGTCCGGCACGGTCAGCTGGGCCTCGCCCACCGGGGTCGCGCCCACCGCCACCAGTCGTGCGCCGGCCGCCTCAGCGGCCTCGGCGGCGGACCGGCGCAGGGTGATCAGATGTTCGCGCAACTGCCCGAGGTCGGCGCAGACCGGGGTGACCATCTCCAACATGCTGTGCCGGAACTCCTGCCGGCTCTGGGCACGGGCGGTGCCGGACAGGGCGGCCAGCACCTGCTCGGCCACCGGCATGCTCTCCCCGGTGTCCGGATTCAGCAGCAGGAACTCCTCCTCCACCCCCAGGGTCAGCCGGGTCGGCTCGACCCCCCGGCTACCGGACGCCATGGGTCTGGAGCCAGAGTTCCAGCAGGCCGAGTTGCCACAGCTTGTTGCTGCCGGCCGCCGCCTGCGCCGCCTGTGGGTCGGCGAGCAGCCGGTCGACGTACTCGGGCCGGAACAGGGCACGCTCCCGCGCGGCCGGGGCCCGCAACGCCTCGACGACCAGTTCGCGGACCGGCCCGTCGACGTTGCGCAGCGCGGGCACCGGGAAGTAGCCCTTCGGCCGGTCGATCACCTCCGTCGGCAGGACCTGGCGGGCCACCTCCTTGAGCACCCCCTTGCCGCCCTGGGCGACCTTGTGCTCCGGCGGGCAGGCGGCGGCCAGGGCGACCAGGTCCTGGTCGAGGAAGGGAGTGCGTACCTCCAACCCCCAGGCCATGCTCATGCTGTCCACCCGTTTCACCGGATCGTCCGGCAGCATCAGATGGGTGTCCAGGCGCAGTACGGCGTCCAACGCGGTGTCCGCGCCGGGCGCGGTCAGCTCCGCGTGGACCAGGTCGCCGCTGGCATCACCGGCCAAGGCGTACGCCGGGCCGACGACCTCGGCCAGTTCCGGGTGCCCGTGGTCGAAGAAGGCCTCGGCGAAGGCTGCCGCAGCCCGATCCCGGGGCATTTCGGCGAAGGGCTGGTGATAGCCGTACCCGGCGAACACCTCGTCCGCCCCCTGCCCGGACTGCGCCACCTTCACGTGCCGCGCGACCTGCTCGGAGAGCAGATGGAAGGCGACCACGTCGTGGCTGCCCATCGGCTCGGTCATCGCCTCGACCGTCCGGCGTACCGCCGGCACCAGGTCGTCGTCGGCCAGTTGCAGGCGTTGATGGTCGGTATCGAAGGCGCGGGCCACCAGGTCGGAGTAGTGGAACTCGTCGCCGGCCTCGCCACCGCGACTGTCGAAGCCGATGCTGAAGGTACGCAGGTGTTCCTGCCCCGCCTCGGCCAGCAGCGCCACGATGAGACTGGAGTCCAACCCGCCGGAGAGCAGCACCCCGACCGGCACGTCGGCGACCAGCCGCCGGGCCACGGCCGTACGCAGGGCCTCGCCGATCGCCTCCTGCCAGTCCCGCGCCGCCCACCCGGTGTGGACGGGTCGGCGAAGGTAGTCGGGTCGCCAGTAGACGTGTTCCCGGCTGCGTCCGTCGGCCTCGACGACCCGTACGGTCGCCGGGGGCAGCTTCCGCACCCCGCGCAGGATGGTCCGGGGGGCGGGCACGATCGAGTGCCAGGACAGGTAGTGGTGCAACGCCACCGGGTCGACCTCGGTGTCCACCTCCCCGGCGGCCAGCAGGGCCGGCAGGGTGGAGGCGAACCGCAGCCGGCCCGCCGTCTCGGCCAGGTAGAGGGGTTTGATGCCGAGCCGGTCCCGGGCCAGCACCAACCGACGCCGAGCCTGATCGACCAGGCCGACGGCGAACATGCCGACCAGGTGGTCGACGAAGTCCTCACCCCACTGGGCGTACGCCACCAGGATCACCTCGGTGTCGCTGGTGGAGCGGAAGGTGTGGCCCGCGGCCCGCAACTCCTCGCGTAGCTGGGGATAGTTGTAGATGCAGCCGTTGAAGACCAGGGCCAGGGCCAGATCCTCCCGCACCATCGGCTGACTGCCGGCCTCGGACAGGTCGATGATGGTCAACCGTCGATGCCCCAGGGCCACCCAGTCCTCGCTCCACCGGCCCGTACCGTCCGGCCCCCGGGACCGCATCGCCTCCGTCATCCGAGTCACCGCGGCGGCATCCGGGGTCGTACCGTCGAACCTGGCCTCCCCACTGATTCCGCACATCAGCGGCGCAGGGGGTGGGGACCGGTTGCGGGGGGCCGTGGACCGGCCGGACGGCGGGGCTCCGGTCGACGCCTTCGATGACCTGCACGGTGCGACGTCATGCCTCCCCCTCACCTCGAGGTCAGCGAACAGGCGCTCGCGGAACAACGGCTGACCCTGACCGTAAGCCGCCGGGAAGTGCGGTCGAGCGAAGATCGGCCAGGAGGAATGCCGGGAGCGCGACCACCCCGGCTGCCGGCATTCTTGCGCAGGTCAACGGGGGTGAAGAGAGCGGTCTCCCCCGGACGGGGGAGCTGATCGAGCCTTGATTTCCCGCCTCTCGGGGAGGCGAATGTCGACCGGCGGCTGGCATGCTCGCGGCATGGCGAACCCGGATCTGACCTCTACCGATCTGGCCGCTCCGGACCTGCGCGGCGGGGTGGCCCGGGGGGTCGTACCGCTGGTGCTCGCCGGAGTGGTGGGGACGGTGCTGCTGGCCACCCCGTGGTGGGGGGTGGACGCCTTGTACGAGGGTGCCAGCACCTGGCTCATCGATCCGGCCCGGCTCGGGCTGGGCATCGCCAACCTGTCGGCGGTCGCGGCGGTCGCCTCCTCCCGGTACCGGCTGAAGGTGGCCTGCGCGTTGACGGCTGTCCCCTGGGTGCTGTCGCCGTTGCTCGGGGTGGTCGCCTGGGGCTGGTGGCTGGCTGTGCTGGCGGTGCTCGGGATCGCCGTCTACGAGGGGGCGCGCTGGCTCGCCCTGGCCCTGGCGGCGCTGGCGGTCACCCTCGCCGTGCTGTACTGCACCAGCGAGATGTACTGGCATGTCCCGCTGGTCGGGCCGGTCAACCTGCTCCCCGGTGAACCGGATCGGTGGCTCGACCGGATCCGCCTGAGCTACCTGGCGTTCTACCTGGGCGCAGTAGGCGCCGTAGTGCTGTTCGCCGCCGTACTGCGCCGACGTCGCACCGCCGGCGCCGGATCGACCGCCCCCTCATCTGCACCGGCCGAAACGACCACGCCACCTGCGACCGGGGCGCCTGCTGCCAGGTTGCCTGCGGGCGGGGCTGAAGGGGAGGTGTCGGGGCCGGTTGTCGGGGGCGGGTCGCCGGGGTTGACCGGGCCTTGGGCTGAGCGGATCGCGACCCTCACTCCGAGGGAGCGGGAGGTGTTGCTCGCTGTCGCCCGGGGCCGATCCAACGCGGAGGTGGCCGCCGATCTCGGCATCGGGGACGAGACCGTCAAGACCCATGTCTCCGAGGTGCTGCGCAAGCTCGGCTGCCGCGACCGGGTACAGGCGGTGATCGCCGTCTACGAATCCGGTCTGCGGTAGGCGGGAAAGACCCGCTGATCGACTCCGTTTCGCCGCAACGGCGGTATCCCGCCCCTGCGGACCCCGCCGTTACGCCGAAACGGTGCGCCTACACCCGGTCGACCGGGCCGTGCGGCACCGGGCAGCGGAAAACACCGACGGTGGTCGATACTGCGGAGATGGCGCGGCTGTTTCGGATGCTGACTCTCGTGGCGCTCGGGTCGACGCTGGTCGGCTGTGACCCCGCGCCGGCGGACACCCCCTCTGCCGCACCGACGGCACCCTCCCCGTCGGCATCCCCGGGCGACCTCGCGGTCCCACCGCTGCGACTGCCCAGCGTGGCCCCCGACGGCACCTGCCCGGTCGCCGAACCGCAGCGCTGGAGCAACCCGGACCAGGCCCGGCGGGTGCTGGGGCCGGGCCCGGTCTACCCGGTCGCCGACTACTTCGTCGGGGAAGCCCTGCCGCTGCGTCCCAGCGACCGGCAGGCCGACGGCAGCTACACGGCGAAGATGCGCTGGCTGGCCGTCGGCTACACCGGCCCGGTGCTGGTACGCGCGGGGCGCATCGACGCACCGGGTGCCGCCTCGGCCGAGTTCTCCTACCTGGGCGAGCCTCGTCACGACGGCCACCATGCCGTGCTGACCAGGGCGGACACCGACCTGCCGGGCACCACCACGGTCGATGGGCCCGGCTGCTACGCGTATCAGGTCGACGGCACCTCGTTCAGCTACACCATCGTGTTCCGCGCCGGCTGAGGCGCGGCTCAGCCGACCGGGGTGGTCCGGCGGCCCTCGGCCCGGCCCTCTTCCCTGGCGGTGGCCAGCAGTTGGGCCAGCCGCCGCCGACGGCGCTGGGTGATGAACCGGTAGGCGAGGATCAGCAGGCCGAGCAGGAGCAGCAGCGCCAGTTGCGGCCAGGGGACGATCCAGGTGGTGACGGTAGCCGTACCGGGTCGGATCTCGGCGCCGGTCGGGTCGCCGCCCTGAACGGCGGGCGTGACCGAGACGGTGGTCTTCAGCCGGCCCAGCCCCCAGACCCCCTCGACCTGGGTGTCGACCACCTGCTGGCCGCCGGGCAGGGTCTCGGCCACCTCGGTCGAGCCCTTCTGCTCGACCAGGCCGAACAGCTCCCCGACGGTCACCATGCCGGCGCCGGTCAGGGCCACATTGCCGTCGTTCGTCGCGGTGTAGCCGACCTTGACAGTGCCGGCGGAGAAGGGGTTCCAGGAGGGGGTGTAGGTGGCGGTGAGGTCGCTGAGCGCCACGCTGGCGGTGACCGTACCGCTGGCCCGCAGCATGACCCGGAAACCGACCCGGCTCTCCACGGCCACCGTGCCGCCGGTGCTGGTGACGGTCGCCGCGATGCCCGCCGGGTGGTCGCCGGGGGTGGCGTCCTCGGGCACGGTGATGGTGAACGGCACCACCTTCGTACCGCCGGCCTCGACGGTCACCTTGTCCTGCACGGTGATCCAGGTGCCACCGGCCACGGACTTCTCGTGGGAGGGCAGCATGTTGAAGCGACCCTTGTCGGTGAGATAACCGTCGGCGGCCTTGAGGGAGAAGACCACGGTCGAGTCGCTGAAGTTGCGGACCGCCAGGTGTTCGGTCACCACCTGACCGGGGTCGAGGGTCCGTTCGATGAAGCGGCGACCGTCCGGGCCGTTGCGGTCGGCCGGCTGGACGGCCCAGGTGACCGTGGGACTGGTCGGCTCCGCCATCGCGCCGGCCGACGAGATCGGCACGAGGGCCAGCACCACGGCCAGCACGGCGAGCAGCCGGGCCGGCACT
Organism: Micromonospora sp. NPDC047134; assembly: GCF_040643455.1. Classification (NCBI taxonomy): domain Bacteria; kingdom Bacillati; phylum Actinomycetota; class Actinomycetes; order Micromonosporales; family Micromonosporaceae; genus Micromonospora; species Micromonospora sp. NPDC047134. The sequence goes on along the minus strand of NZ_JBEYUI010000033.1, from coordinate 44,438 downwards.
CGCAGCGGAGTTCGGGTCATCACGGACTTCCTTTGCAGCAGGAGCGGGCGGGGGAGCCACACTGTGGCTCCCCCGAAAGAGTCACTCGAACAGGGACAGGGTCAGGGTCGAGGTGTACGAACCCGCGGCGACATCCGCCGGGGTACGCAGGAACAGATCCGCGTCGACGGTGTACTCACCACCGGCCACCGCACCGGAGTCGAAGGTCGAGACCAGCAGCTCCTGGTCCACCAGGCCCACGTTGTTGCCCGGCTGGGTCGGCTCGTCGACGACGGTGACGACCTCCTCGCCGGCGCTGACCAGACCGGTGTCCCCACCGTCGATCAGCTTCGGCTTCCAGCCCAGGTGCCCGGCGCTGATCGGGGCCTGGCCGGAGTTCCCGACGAAGTCGGTGGCGTTACCCAGCACCGCCCAGGCGGCCCCCTCGGGCACCTCGTCCGGGGTGCGGGTGTCCGTGACGGTCACCGTGGGCAGGGTGCCGGTGAACTGACGCACCAGCAGCGTCGACCCGTCCTCGGACAACGCCACCGAGTCACCGGCGATGGACATCGCCAGCACCCCCGGTTCCTCGACCTCCTCGATGTCCACGGTCACCCGTACATCCGTGCTGTCGACCGGCTCGGCCGAGGCCGGCGCGGCCAGCGCCACCGACCCGGCGAAGAAGGCGCTGGCCGCGACGGCGGCGAACAGTCGCCGGTGGTTGCTTCTGTGCATTCGATGCTCCGTTGTGCCTGTCGTATAGGGGAACGGGTGGCGGCGTCCCCGAACGCCGCCACCCGGGATGGAAACTAGCCGCAGGTGATCGCGGCGTACGCCGAGGAGACCTGCGAGGTAACCGGTTGGCCGTTGACCGTACCGGTGATCTTCACCGTCGAGACACCGGCCGACACGGTCTTCGCCCGGCTGTTGAAGGCCTGGTACGCCGTCTTGCCCGGGGCGACCTCGGCGACTACCCGCGAGCCGTACGAGGTGACCAGCTCGATGCTCAGCGCCACCTCGTCGGCGTTACGGGCGCTGACCGAGACGTACGCGGTGCTGCCGATGCACTGGGTGCGGGCCTGCACCTCGACCTCCCACGCCGGGGTGCCCTGCCCCACGCTGGAGCGGGGGGTGGTGTCGGCGGTGACCGGCGAGTTCGCGGCGAGGTAGTTCACCAGCATGGTGAGGTCGTTGTCGCCGGTGGTCGCCCGGTCGGTGCCCCCACCCAGAGCGGTGAAGTTGTCCCCACCGGCGGCTAGGAAGGAGTTCACCGTCACCCGGTAGGTGGCCGTCGGGTCGATCGGTACGCCGTTGAGCTGCATCGAGGTGATCCGCGAACCTCGTTCGGCCTGCGGATCGTAGGTGTAGCTGAAGCCCTTCGACACACCCAGCCACAGCACCGGCCGGGATGCTCCGGTCGGCTGCCACTGCTGCTCCAACGTCTGCTTGATCTCCGCACCCGTGTAGGACTTGGTGACCACGTCGTTGGAGAACGGCTGGACGGCGAAGGCGTCGGCGTAGGTCACCGTGCCGTCGGTGCGGTACAGCAGGTCGGCCCGCAGACCGCCCGGGTTCATGAAGGCGATCTGGGCCCCACCCCGACCGGGGGCGGAGGTGCCGGCCAACTGCACGTCGGCGATGAAGTTGCCCAGCGCCGACTCCTTGCCCCGGTCCTCGTTGCCGTCGGTGTAGGCCCGGCGGATGTCGGCGGTGATCTCGCCCAGCTGCCGCTGGCCCAGCTCCTGCGCCCGCACCTTGGCGGCGGCCACGATGTCGGCCACCGTCGGGTCCTGCGGCGCACCGACCACGTCCACCAGCGAGGCGTCGGCGGCGGTGACGGAGTTCGACTCCGGGTCGAAGGTCAGGGTGACCTTGCCCAGCCGCTTGCCGTAGTCCTCGGCCTGCACCACCGGACGCAACTTGTCGGTGCCCGGCACCGGGACCTCGAAGGCGTACGGCTGGTGGGTGTGGCCGCTGAAGATGGCGTCGATGGTGGCGTCGACCCGGGTGAACCTGCCGAAGACCGGGTCGTTGGCCAGGGCCTCGGGGGAGTCGATGTTCTCCGTGGCGGCACCCTCGTGGGCCAGCAGCACCACCACGTCGGCCTCCCCGTTGGCCGGGTTGCCGTCCTTGAGCTGACCGGCGACGAGGTTGGCCTCGACGACCGGGTCGCGGAAGGTGATGCCGACGATGCCGTCCGGGCTGACCAGCGAGCCGGTCTGCTCGGTGACCACACCGACGAAGCCGACCCGGACCCCACCGATGCTGCTGACCGAGTACGCCGGCAGCGCCCGGGTGTCGTCCCGGTACACGTTGGCACCCAGCAGCGGGAAGTCCGCCCGCTCGGTGACCCGACCGGTCAGGTCGGCCATGCCCTTGTCGAACTCGTGGTTACCGACCGCCGAGGCGGTCAGACCGGCCGCGTTCAACGCGTCGATGGTCGGGTTGTCGTCGTCGATCGCCGAGATGAAGGTGGAGGCGCCGATGTTGTCGCCCGCCGACACGAAGGCGGTGTTCGGGTTCTGCGTCCGCAACTGGTTCACCAGACCGGCGAGCTGGGCCGCCCCACCGGCCGGCTGACCGCCCACGGTGGCCGGGGACTCCAGCCGGCCATGGAAGTCGTTGATGCTCAGCAGTTGCAGGTCGACCGGGTTGGCCCCGGTGTTGATCCCGACGACCAGCGGGTTGTGGTCGCTGGCCCGGAAGGGGTCCGGTGCGTAGAAAGCGGCCAGCCCGTCGTACTGGAAGGCGTACGACTCGACCGCGTTGATCTGCCACACGTCCACCCCGGTGACCCGGTCGGCCAGCGACGGCGAGGCCAGCGCGTGGTCCAGGGACCCGGACTCACCATTGAAGACATAGCTGGTCTTCCCGGTGTTGTTCAGGTTGCGGTAGTCCCGGCCGTAGAGGACCTGCATCGGGTCCTCCTGGGTGTACGCGTTGAAGTCACCCAGCAGCAGCACGTTGTCGGTGCCGCTGTCGGTCTTGACCTGGTCCACGAAGGTGGCCAGCGCGGTGGCCTGGCGGACCCGGTCACCGTTCCAGCCGCCCTGACCGTCACCGGTGTCGGCGTTGTCGCCGGCCCCGGCACCACTCTTGGACTTGAAGTGGTTGGCTACCACCACGAAGTCCAGCGGACCGGCCGTGAAGGTCTGCGCGATCGGCTCGCGGGCGTTGAACCAGACACTCTCGTCGTTCACCGACCGCGAGGCCCCCTTGGGCTGCGCCTTGGCCGGCTTGAAGATGATCGCCGTGGTGATGAAGTCCTGCTGGGCGGCGCCCGGCAGTTCCGCCGGAGTGCGAACGTAGTCCCAGGTGCCCGTACCGTCCGCGGTGTTCAGGGCGGCGACCAGGCGCTTGAGGGCGCGCTGGGGGTCCGAGGCGCTGAACCGGACCGAGTTCTCGATCTCCTCCAGGGCGACCACGTCGGCGTCCAGGGCGGAGATCGCCGAGACGATCTTCGCTTCCTGCTTGACCAGGGCGGCCTCGTTGGCTGCGCCACGGGCGTCGCCACCGAAGTGCACGAAGTAGTTCAACACGTTGAAGCTGGCCACCCGCAGGTCGCCGCCGACGTTGACCGGGGCGGTCGTACGCGGGTTGGTGACCTTGAAGGTGGTCCGGTCGGCCGGGCGGGTGTCCGCGTCGACCGGGCGGGTGGGCTGCAGACGCCACTCGTTGAAGGCGTACGACAGCACCGAGGGCCCGAAGGCCTCGACCGAGTCGCCGACCCGCAGCGGGCTGTCCTTGGACACGTACGGCGGCAGCAGACCGGCGGTGGACAGGTTGGTGGTCCGGCCGTCGTCGAGCAGGACCCGGCGGGCCTTGTTGTCCGCGGCGATCTGGTGGGCCTGCGCCGAGCCGGGGCGGGCCACATCGGTCGGGGTCAGCGCCGGCTTGTCACCGGCCGCGAGGGCCACCTCGCCGTAGCGGTTGGTGTTGTAGACCTCGGAGACGGCGTACGCGCCGACCGGGGCGACCAGCATCGACTCGACCGACTCGCGGGCGTCGTCGGTCAGCGGAAGCTCCACCGGGACCGGCGCGGGCAGCGGTGCACCCTGCTCGCACACCTGCACGTCGCCACGGGCGGCGATGGTGAGCTGGGTGAGCCCGTTGAACTCGCTCGCCGTACCCCGGACCCGGACCCGGTCGCCGATGGTGACCGCCGGGTGGTTGGCGGTGTTGGTGGTCAGGTAGACGAAGATGCCATCCGAGGCGGTGCCGGCGGCGACCGGACGGTCCCCACCGCTGCCGGCCGTCTGCACGTACACCCCGTTGTAGCCACCGGTGCGGTGGTCGGCGGTGACGACACCCTCGACGGTGACCCGGGTACCGGCCACCGGAGTGGTCGCGCCGGCCCCCTGAACCTGGGCGATGGTGTGGTCGACCGCGATGTCACAGCCGGTCGGCGGGTCTTCCGGACCCGGGCCGCTGGCGGTGTTGCGGACGCCGAAGCTGTTGGGCGCCGGTGCCTTCCAGACTCCGTCGATCTTCTGGAGGGAGTGTCCGACCGGGGTGCTGGTGGACTGCTTGACCCCGATGTCACTGCCGGCCATGCCGTTGGCCGGTCCGCCGACCGCCGTGAAGGTGCCGCCGTAGGTGATGAACTCGGTTACCGAGTTGCTCGGCGAGACCAGCGCGACACCGTCGGGGTCGCCGTTCTGGATGCCGTTGACCGGGTACCCGGCGACGACCACACCGGACTCCGGCACCGTCCCGGTGAGGGTGCGGGTGTGGTACGCCGTACCGTTTCCGCCGTTGTAGAGGACGATCTGCCAGCCGGTCAGGTCGAAGCCGGCCGGCGCCTCGATCTCGATCGCCTCGTCGACATCGGTCCCGGCGTTGTCGTAGTGGATCTCGCTGAGGAACGGTGTGGCTGAGGCGGGCGCGGCGAAAGCGGTGGTGCCGCCGCCCAGTAAGAGCGCAGTGGCGGTGACCAGTACGCCCGGAATCGTGAGTTGCCGCCTGCTTTTTCGTAGCTGCATCTGCTGGGCCTCCGCAGGGCCTCCGAGGGTGTTAGACCGGTGGAGGATAAGCGGCGCAGATGGCCGTGCGGGAGCCACCAGATGTACCTAATCCGGAAACATGATGGCGGTCGAGGCGGCACTGGCCTGCGTGATCGCTCTCGATGAGCGGAATGTGGACGACCGATCCCGCCGGGTGGCTCAACTGCCCCGGGCAACCGGTCCGATCAGTTGCCGCTCCGTGCCGGTCATGCTGAGCATCACCCACTGCACCTTGCCCTTGGTGATCAGACCGACCATCTCCGGGTGGAGCTGGGTGAACCAGCTCTGCACGCTGACCAGGCCCAGGGCGTTCGCCGCCGTGGCGGCCTCCGGGGCGGTGAGCCGCTGGAGCACCACGATGTCGCTGCGGACCAGCACCTCGACGTCCCAGCCGGCCAGGTCGTCGCGGACCACCAGGGTCGCCCGCCAGGGTGCGCTCAGGTTGGTGTCCGGCCCGGTAACCGGACCGGTATCGATCACGACGAGCTGCGGTTGGGTCGGGGTCGCCGGCAGGGGTGGGGGCACCCCCGGCGGCAGGAAGGAGGCGATCTCCCGGCCGATGACGCAGCGGCGCAGGAAGGCGTCCCACTCCTGTTCCCTGGCCGTCTGGATGAACAGCCGGGCACCCAGCGCCAGGGCGCGGAAGCTGAGCAGTTCCGCGACCCGTACCCCGCCGGTCAGCATCAACCGGGTCGGCTCGGCCCGGAACAGCCGCAGGCCGACCGGCTCCTGCTGGCGATTACGGCCCACCACCAGCCCGCCGCCCCCGGCGACCAGGCTGAGCCCGGCCACGGTGGGCCCGTCGGCTAGGTGCAGGCCGATCCGGCTGCCCGGGAAAGCGACAGTGTTCACCGCAGGAAGCCTCCGAACGGCAGGGTGGCGGTGACGCCATGGGCGTGTTCGCCGTCGAGTCGTTGCAGGCGACCACCCTGACCCCGGATCGCCTCGTGCAGGGCGGTGTCGGCGGCGGTCAGGGCGGTGGCGTCCGTACCGATCAATCGGAAGGCCACCTCGACCACGGCGTTGTCGGCACCCTGGCGACCGGTCTCCCGGGCCACCGCGATCGACACCACGGCAGCCGCCGCCGGCAGCCCACGCAGCAGTGGATCCACCTCCCAGTGCCGGTCCGGCCAGTCCACCAGTCGGTGGCAACTCTGCGGGGTGCCCTCCGCCGACCAGCTGCGCCAACTCTCCCGGGCCAGCGGACGATCCCCCGCCACCGGCTCACCGGTGAGATGGGTCAGGTTGGCGACGGCCGCCAGCACCTCGTCGCGGTTGAGCAGGCGGACGGTCACCCGGTCCTGCCGAAGCTGGCGTCGGGTCCGGCGGATCGCCGCGGTCAGCGCCGGACGCAGGTCACGGTCGGCGTGAAAATCCGGGGTACGCGGAGCCTGGAGCACCACCCACGCCTGCCGACTGGCCGGCACCGCCCCCTCGGTCAGCTCCCGGTAGGCCCGTTCCACTGCCGCCGCGCGGACCCGAGGGGCCGGGGTGACCTGGATCAGCACCTGCACCGTCACCGGTGGGGCCTGGGGATCGGACGCCGGAAGCAGAGCCATCGGCGACGGCAGGGCCTGCGGACTGCCCACGAGCAGGGCACCCTCGGTCGGATCCACCTCCAGTACGGCACTGAGCCCACCCCGGTGGGTCAGCAGCACCGCGGGCTGGTCGTCGATCTCGACCTGCTCCAGCTCCACGCTGTCCTCAAGATGGGTCAGCAACTGCCATCGGGGGTCCGGCCCGGTGGCGGCCAACTGTCGGCGTCGGCCCCGATAACTCCACCCGACCGCCAACCACTGGTAGAGCCACCGGCCCCGGTGGCGCAGCAGGGTCGGGGAGAGCAGCAGCAACACCGCGGCGGTCACCCCGACGGCCAGGGGGATGCCCTGGCTGGCCGCGGCCAGCACGGCGGCCGCGCCGGCCTGCCAGGCCACCAACTGGGCCACATGGATGCCGGCGATGCGCAAGGGCCGCCGGTACGGGCGTACCACCGGGGTGGCGACTGCGGCGGCCTGGGCGCTGCCGACCGCCTCGGCCAGCGGCGCAGCGCCGGCCGTGGGCCGGGCGGCGGATGCGGCCGGTGCCGCCGCGGTCGCCTGCGCCGCAGCCTGCGCTGTCGCCGTGGCCTGGGCGGCGACGGCGGCCCGGCTGCTGTGCACCGTGCCGACCGGGGCCCGCCCCTGCCCCCGCTGGGGGGCCCAGGCCTGTCCCGCTGCGGTCCCACCGATCGTGGGGGCGGGTGGAACGGCCTGCTGCCCCGGGGCCGCCCGCTGTGGTGGCGGTGCTCCGACGCCCGGGTGCTGCTGCCAGCCCGGTTCGCCCGGCCGTGCCGCGCCCGGATGTGTCACCGCGCGCCCCTCCCTGACCGGCCCGGCATGATCAACGCCCGATCGCGGCGCGCACGTCGGCAACGGTCACCGTACGCAGCTCATCGAGACTGGGGCGCTGGCCGGACTGCCGCAGCCGCTGCGCCTGCGCCTTGCGGACACCTTCGAACAGTTTGCGGGCCTCCCGCGCGTTGCCGAAGTTCTGATCCCGCTCGATCGTGCCGAAGTGCTCCCGCAGCAGGTCGGAGACCCCCTCGGCGAGCAGGTACTCGTCCCCGCCGGCCATCCGTTCCACGATGACGACCAGCTGCTCCGGGGCGTAGTTGCCGAACTCGATGGTCTTGGCGAAGCGGGAGGCCAGACCGGGGTTGGCGTCCAGGAACTGGAGCATCTCCCCGGTGTAACCGGCGGCGATCACCGCTATCTCGTCGCGGTGATCCTCCATCAGCTTGACCAGGGTGTCGATGGCCTCCTGCCCGAAGTCACCCCCGCTGCCGGAGGACCGGGACAGGGTGTACGCCTCGTCGATGAACAGCACACCCCCGCGCGCCAACTCGAAGGCGGCGGCGGTCTTCTCGGCGGTGTGGCCGATGTACTGACCGACCAGATCACGGCGGGAGACCTCACGGAAGGCGCCACCGGGCAGGGCGCCCAGCGCGGCTAGCAGGTCACCGTAGATGCGGGCCACAGTGGTCTTACCGGTACCGGGGGCGCCCGTGAAGATGAGGTGATGGCTGACCGCACCGACCGGCAGCCCGGCGCTGCGTCGCCACTCGTTGACCTGGATCTCGTCGATGAGGGCCCGGACCTCCTCCTTCACCGACTCCAAGCCGACCATCTGCTCCAACTCGGCCAGCAGCTTGTCCACCCGGGCGGTGTCCTGGGGGGCGGCCACCCGGGCGGCGTCCGCGCCGTAGGCCGCCTTCCGGTTCGCCGTACCCTCCACGATGGTCGGGGTCGCCCCCTCGGCGATCTCGATCGCGGGCTGGGCGTTGTTCTCGGTGCTGCACTCCTCGACCGTGCCGTGGCAGCCCCGGGCGAAGGAGATCGCCGGGCCTCGGGTGTCCCGGATCCGGCAGCGCCGCAGCACGGGGGCGCTCTGGTGCACCACCGCCACCCCGGCATGACCGGTCTGGGAGATGTCGCAGGCCTCGATGGTCGGACGGCCGTACTGGTAGACGTAGATGCCCCGGTTGCCGCAGCGGGTCACCGTGCTGGTGCTGATCGTCGGGGCCGCCCCGATGCGCACGATGATGCCGTCCTCGCTGAGGTCGGTGAACTCGCACCCCTCCACGGTGCCGTCGGAGTCCTCGACGACCAGGCCGTACCGTCCGCCGGTGACCCGGCAACGGGTCAGGGTGAACTCCGAGCGGCCACCCAACTGGATCGCCGCGCCGAAGCCGGCGCTCAGCTCACAGCCGGTCATGGTCAGGTTGGCCCGGTCGCCCACCACCCCGGGTGCGTCACCGGCCTTGAGGACGAGGTCGCGCAGCTCCAACCGACCGGAGTTGCAGGACACCGTCGGGTAGGTGCCGGAGGAGGCGTCGATGGTGACCGTTCCCGCGCCCTGGGCGGCGACGACGGTGACCGCCCGGTCGTTGACGAACAGCGCCTCGTAGTAGGTGCCGGGGCTGACCGAGACGACCGTGTCGTCACTGGCCACCGCCAGAGCCTCCCCGATGGACGGGTAGGCGCCGGGCTGATCCGGGGAGACGAGAAGGGTGCGCGTCATGACTCCGGCTTCGTACGACGGTGAGGGGCTTTGGCCGACGATATCCCAGGCGGACCATGCCATGGAGCCCCGTACCGGGTCACCGGGTGACGGTGAGTCCGCTCGATAGGCTGCCCTGGGTGGACCCGGCCCGCTGGTGGTGCCGGGGTCCCGGTCTACCGGGGGAGGACGGATGACCCAGCTGCGGATGCTTCCGCTGGTGGCGGGTGCCCTGCTGGTCGATGGGACCGTCCACACGCACACCTCCGTACGGGGTGATGTCGCCCCACGTTTGCACCCGGTGGTCCGGCGGTTCCTGCACGAGCTGCCGGTCGGGCAGCGGGAGCGGTTCACCGGCTGGTGCGCGGAGCCGGTGCTGATCTCCGACCGGTTGTACGCCGCCGAGGCCGACGGTCCGCCCCTGAACTCCACCCGGGCCCGCTCCCTGCTGTGGGGGGCCAAGGTGCACCTGACCCGGGTACGGGAGGAGGGCGACCCGCGTCATGGCGAGCCTCAGTGGCCCTGCCGGTCGTGTGCGGCCCTGTTGGACTGGTTCGGTATGGAGGCGTTGACATGACCGAGCGCTTTCCACCCCCGGTGGCCGAGCTGCTGGCCACCGAGGGCTGGTCACCCCAGGTGCGGGACGAGAACCGGGCCCGGGAGTGGGCGGTACGCCTAGCCGCCGACGCCACCCCGGACGGGCGCCAGCACGTCATGACGGCCGCCGCCGTGCAGGCGTACGCCGAGTTCGGGGGACTGCGGCTCCGCCCATCGGGCGACGGGGAGCAGGTCGCCCCCAGTGAGATCCACCTAGATCCCTTCCGGGTACGACACTCCGTGGCCACCCTGGCGGAGTTGGCCACCGTCATCGGGGTGCCCCTCAGTCCCCTCGGTGAGGAGGGTGACGGCACCGGCATCCTGGCCATCGACGAGCAGGGCCGGGTGTTCGTCCTGGACCACACCGGCGACTGGTATCTGGGGGCGAGCCTCGACGAGGCGCTCGGCACCCTGCTGCTCGGCCGCCGGCCCGCCCGGGTGCGCGAGGACGGCACCTGGTGACCACCCCGTTACCGCCGACCGGCTGGCAACCGAGCACCAGCACGGAACACGCGCTGCTGGCGGCGGTCGAGAACGACGACACCGTGGCCTTCCTGACCGCCCTCGCCACCGGAGCGCTGCTGCTGCCGGTGCCGCCCTCGGCGACCCCCGCCGAGCCGGTGGCCTGGCCTACCGGCCACCACGAGGGGGTCACCCATGTGATGGCCTACACCTCTCCGGGGGCCATCGCCGCCGGGCTGCCCGGTCAGGACGTCACCTACCGGGTGTCGGTGCTGACCGACCTGGCCGTCGACTGGCCGGACGAGGCCTGGGTGCTGGCCGTGAACGCCGGGCTGCCCATCGGGGTACGACTGGCCGCGGCGGAACTGGCCACCCTCACCGCCGCCTCGGTGGAGGCGGAGAAGCCGCTCCGCGACGCGATCCAACGGCAGGACCCGGACGCCCTGATGTCCGCCCTGCTGCGTACCGAACTGGTGCTTCCGCTGCGACCGGGCGGCCCGGCGACCCGTGACCTCGGCGACCCGGAGTTCCCCTGGTGGGTGCTGCCGGACGAGCAGGGGCGGCCCAGCGTGCCGGTGTTCACCTCGGAGGCCCGGCTGCGCCAGGCCCTCGGAGATCACGAGCTGGTGGTGGTCAGCAGCCTCCAGGTCACCGAACACTGGCCGGACCCCTCCTGGCAGTTGTCCCTCAACCCGGAGACACCCTTGGCCGCGGCGCTGCCCGGCGAAGCGGTGTTGACCCTGCGCGACTGGTTCGGCGAACTGCGGGTCGTACTCGACGGTGCCGCCGAGCAGGAGCGCGGCCGACGGGTCAGCGCGGTCTACGCCGACCCGTCGACAGTGGGGGTACCGGTGTCGCCGCCCGCCACCCAGCCGATGGTCGAGGAGGAGGACGAGGGGCCCGCTGCGGACATCCCGCTGCGGCTGCAACTGGTCATCGCCCACCGCTACCTGCCGTCCTACCTGGACGACGGGTACGACCGGGCGGCCGGTCTGGTGCACACCTGGCACGGGCCCGGACGAGACACCCCGCTGCGGCTCTACCGGCGGCTGGGCCTGCTCGGCGCGGGCTCACCCTTCGAGGAGTCCGACGAGTGGGTGGCGGTGCTGCGCTGGACACCCGGCGAGGACACGCCCCCGGAGTGGGGTCAGGGCTCGCCACGGATGGAGTCGTTGGTCGTCCCGAACGGCACCGAACTGCGCTGCCTGCACCAGGACGGCCGGGACGAGTTCCTGGCCCGCTTCGACGCCACCGCCCGCCGCTGGACCCCCGCCTGACCGATCCGGCGACGATCCCCGGGCGCTGGTCAGCGCCGTCGGCCGGGTCTCGGTGCGCGCTGTCGGCCGGCGAACCAGGTACGGGCCGGCGGGCTCTTGATCAGAGCCAGGGCCACCCCGGCCAGCCCGCCCACCACCAGGGGGGTGACCATCGTCGGCGCGAAGCTCAGCTTGCCCTGCACCAGCAGCACCACGAGGACGACGACGAACAGCCCGAAGGTGAAACCGGCCGGCATGGCCAGCCCCTGGGCGCTGTCGCCGGTCCAGGCCATCAGGATCCCCAGCGCGCCGAGCATCACCACCAGCAGGGCGATCGCCAGCACCCCCGCCCCGATACCCACCACCAGTGCCCGACCCAACCCGTCACCCTCGGCTCCCAGCATGGCCCGGAAGAAGGCGATACCGGCGATCAGCCAGGTCACGATGGAGGGCAGCATCAGCAGGACCGCCAGGGTGACGACGAGCGGCCGTCGGGCGGACGGCTTCCCCGCAGCGGGTGCGGGCTGGCCACCCGGAGCACCCGGAGCGGGCATCGGGTGCCCGCCGGGAGTGGGTTGTCGGCCGGGCAACTGGGATGCGCCGGGCAGGTGATGCCCGTCCGGTGTCTGGTGGGGGTCGGCGGGTGGGGGCGGAAACCCGCCGGTCGGGGTGGCCGACATCGGTGACCTCCTGAGGTCGGGTCGCTCAGCCGGGCGGCCGCCGCCAGACCTCGTCCGGGGCCTGCGCAGGCTGATCCGGGCCGTCCCAGGGCCCGGCACCGGCTCCGACAGCGCCCACCGGGGCGGGTGGAGCCTCGTCGACGAGTTCGGCATTGCGTCGCCGGGTGCGCAGCATCCAGACCGTGGCGACGGTCCCGCCGACGAGCAGGACGAGTACGGCGATGATGGCGGCCCAGACGAGGATCAGCACGTCGTCATCGCGCTCCCGGGGATTGGCCAGGGCCGGGTCGAGGGGTGCGGCCGGCGGAGCACTGGCCCGAGGGCTGGCCCGCCCGTCCGGCTCACCGGTCAGGGCGGTCCGCAGGTCGAGCACCCCCCACCCGTAGTCGAGGTCCCGACCGGGGGCCCCGGCGTCGCGGGTGGTCTCCAGCAGCCGCGAGAACAACTCGTACGCGTTCAGGTCCGGGTACTTGGCCTTGACCAGGGCCATCGCGCCGGAGACGAGCGCGGCGCTGCTGCTGCTGCCGAGCGAGGTGACGTACCTGTTCCCCGGGGCGGCCTGGACGATGTCCTCGCCTGGGGCGGCGATGTTCACCTCTTCGGCCGGCAGGGCCGCCTTCTTGCTGATGACACCGTTGCGGTCGGTCCCGTTGACGGCGATCGTGGCCGGGTGGCGAGCCGGGTTGCTGATGATGATGTCTTCGCGGTTGCCCACTGCGGCGACCACCACGATGTTGCGTTGGTAGGCCCGGGCGACCGCGCGATCCAGTTCCTCGTTGAAGCTGCTGCCGAGGGAGACGTTGATGATGTCCGCGCCGTTGTCGATCGCCCAGTTGATCCCGGCGGCGACCGCCGTGGGGGCGATCAGCGGGCTCTTCTCGCTCTTGATGGTCACCGGCAGGATCTTGGCCTTCGGTGCGACCCCGAGCACCCCGTCGGCATTGCCCGGCCCGTGTCCGTGCCCGGCGATCAGCGAGGCCATTCCGGTGCCGTGGCCCACCCGGTCGACCCCACCCTTGGTGCCCTCCTCGTAAAGGTCCGCGCCGGGCAGGACGTTGTCCTTCAGATCCCGGTGTTTGGCGTCCACCCCGGTGTCCACCACGGCCACGACGACACCCTCACCCTGGCTGATCTTGTGCAGCTCGGGGAGTTCCAGGGCCTTGACATGCCACGAGTCGTCCCTGGTGGAATCCGCCAGGGCCGGTGCCGCGGGCAGGGCCAGCGCCGCCAGGACGCCGGCGGTGCTGAGCGCCAGGACGGCAGCCGGTCGGGTGAGGACACGCATGCCCGTCCACCTTCCTCTGTGGTTCGTTACGGAGACGGCCGAAAACGGGCGTTCACCGCATGGTACGGGCCAGCCACCGATGCTGCGGTGAGCTGGCCCGTCCGTGTTCAACTCTGACCCAGCGCCCTGCCCTGCTCCCTGGGGCGGTGCTCCGCCGGCGCCTCGACGACCCCGACGGCGGAGGCCTCGGTGGCCCACAGTTCGTCGTCGCCGTCGCCGTACTCCCAGGTGTCCTGATCCTGGTCCCGCTGGGCGTCCTTGCGCGGGCCCGGCAGGACCGGCCCACCCCGTCGGCCGCCGAGCGAGGGGGCCGGACCGGTGGTCGGTGCCGGACGTGCGGCACCGGCGCGACCGTTCAGATCGGGCCTACCGGCGCCGCCCGGCACCCCCGGGCCGCCGGTCGCCCGGACGCCGGGCGGGGTGGCGGGGCGACCACCGAGGGGGGCACCCGGCCGGGAGGGGGTGCCCGGGGCCGACCCGCGCTGCCCACCCAGGCTGGGGGGCGGCGAGGCGGGACGTCCGGGCGTGCCGCCCCGCTGACCGGGAGGTGCCGTGGAGCCCGGCAGGCGCGGGCTGGAGGGCGGTGGGGTGGTCGACGGGGCCGGTCGGAGTGGACCGGCACCGGGGCGCCCGGGGACACCGGTGTTGCCCGGCAGGGTCGGGCGGTTCGGCGCGGGCCCACGTCGGCCGTTGCCCGGCGCACCGGAGCCGTTGCCCGGGCCGCCCGCACCCGGCAGGGTCGGCCGGTTCGGCGCGGGACCCCGGCCACCGCCCGGCGCGGGCGGGCCACCGGAGCCCGGCAGGGTGGTCCGGGGGGCGTTCGGTCGGGTGCCCGGCGGCGTTACCGGCCCGGTGTTGCCCGGCGGCAGCATCGGCGACACCGGTGGGCCGCCCGGCGCGGGTGCGTTCGGGGTGGCCGTGACCGGCGGCGGGGTGGGTGCCGGCCCCGGTGGGGGCACCGTGGTGGTGCCACCGGAGAGGTTGACCCCCTCGGGCGGGGTCGGGGGGGCGTTGGTCTCCGGTGTCGGGACGCTCATCTCCGGCTCGCCGGGCCGCCCCGGCCGGGGCGGCAGTTCCGGCTGGTTCGGCACCTCCCGGACCAGGCCGGTGACCTTCGGAGGTGGCCCGGAGCCGGGCCGGGTGGGGGCGGCCGGTCGCCCCGGTCCGCCGCCGGGACGTCCCGGTCCGCCCGGCAGGTTCTTGCCGTCGAAGAGGGCCGCCTCGGTCGGGCCCTTGAACTTGCCGCCGCGCGAGATGTTCGAGATGTACACGTCGATGTACATGTCGGCCAGGGGCTTGGTGATGTTCTTGGCGCGCTGGTGGAACTCCTTCTGGACCTCTTCGTACGTCTTGTGCTTGTCGCCGAGGATGTCGCCGAAGGTAATCTCCGACTTGTCCTTCTCAAAGATCTGCTGCTGGCGCTTCTGCTCGTTCGTGTACTCCTGCCACAGTTGGGTCATCTCCCGCTGGGCTGACGAGATCTTGCTGGCCAACTGCTCCAGACCGATGGCGTTGTTGCTGGCCACGTTCTTCCACTCGTCCAGTGAGTGCAGGGTCGCACCCACCTTCGACATGAAGACCCGAGCGGCCGGCGACTGCCACTTCTTGTCCAGGGCATTGGCGTGCCGCTGGAGGTTGTCCCGGGTGGACTCCAGCAGGCTCGCCGTCCGCCGCCACATCTCGGCGAGCGCGGTGGTGCGTTCGTCGCTCTCCTTGCGGACGTACTCCCACATCTGCTCGATGTTGACGCCGTCCCACTTGGTGGGCTCGTACGGCGACGCCTGGTCGGACCGTTCGGCCGCGTAGTCGTCCCGCATCCCCCCGTACGCCGGGTAGCTGATCGGCGTGTAGCCGTAGTAGTCGTCGCTCATTCCCGCTCCTCAGGTCCCCCGCAGCACCTGGCAGTTGTCATCGCAGGCTCGACTGGTCCAGACGGAATTCGTCACCGTACATGCGCTGGTCCTCGCCCGGGATCTCGTAGGCCCCCGGACCGTCACCCACGGTCTCCGAGGCGGTCCACGCGGGCGCCTTCTCCCGGGTGTCCTCCGTCGGGCAGGAGTCCATCCCGTGGTACGGGCCGACGGGCTCCGGGTTCCTCGCCTGCTCGGGTACGACCTCCGTGGGGTCACCCTCCTGCTGCCATTTGCCGCTGAGGGTGTTCTGGCCGTCCACCGCATTGAAGGCGTTGTAGACGTCGTCGTTGGTGGCCTCGGCCAGCGCGTCACCCAGCAGGTACTCAGCGGAGATGGAGGTGGCCGCCGCGCTCAGCGCGGTCAAACCCTTGATCACATCGCCGATCAGGTGCGACACGGCCATCCGGCTCTCGTCGTGCCGACCCCGGAAGAAGGCGGCCTCTTTCAGCCCCCCGCTGCCGAAGGGGGCCTGCACGGTGAGCATCGGGCTAAGGCCCCGCTCGAAGCTGGGCTGGAAGTTGTTCTCCAGCTCCTTGCGGATGGCCGTGGCGAAGTCCTGCAACTGGTTGACGTCGACGTCGATGGTTTCGTTGACGAGCCACTCGCCGCTCATGATCCCTCCCCCGTTGGCTCCCACGGTGCTGGCGCGTCTGCTTGGTCTCCGCTATCGGATCGACGCAGCCGCACACCGCAGGTCCACTTTGGCTGACGGTAGTCCGGTCCGGCAACCCCGTGGGTCACCTACCCACGAGGTGGAAGATTCACCAACTGCACCAGTCGGGTGCCGCCCCGTCGGGAGACCAGCCAGCCCCGACCCGGCGGCAGGGGTCCGGGTCGCACCGTGCCGAGCAGCACCCCCTCGTCCCGGTTGCCGGACATCACGATGCCGGGGGTGCTGATCTCCCGCAACCGCATCAGCACCGGCTCGTAGAGCGCCCGGCTGGCCCCACCGGTGCGGCGGGCGACGATCAGGTGCAGACCGATGTCCCGGGCCTGGGGCAGGAACTCCAGCAGGGGGGTCAGCGGGTTGCTGCCCGCGCCGGCGACCAGGTCGTAGTCGTCGACCAGGACGTACAGGTCCGGCCCCTTCCACCAGTCCCGGGCCCGCAGCCGCTCGGCGTTGATGTCCGCCGGTGGCAGCCGGTCCCGCATGACGGCGGCGACCTCGGCCACGATGCTCTCGGTGATCTGCGCCGTCGAGCCGTACCCGATCAGGTGTGGGGTCTCGATGTCGCCCAGCAGGCTGCGCCGGTAGTCGACGATGACCAGCCGGGCCTCGGTCAGGTCCCGGGTGTCGACGATGGTCTGCGCCAGCGACCGCAGGAAGGTGCTCTTACCGGACTCGCCGTCGCCGAAGAGGATGAAGTGCGGATCGGTGGCGAAGTCCAGGTGCACCGGGGAAAGGTCGACCTCGGCGATGCCGATCGGGATCCCGGGCTGCCCGGTGTTCGGCAGGCTGCCGTACGGGACCTCCGGCGGGAGCAGCCGGATCGGTGGGGCACCCGGCCCCTGCCAGGCGGCGGCCAGGTCGGTGGCCAGCTTGCGGGCCCCCTCGGGGAGGGTCTCCGACTCCTGGGCACCGTCGATGCGCGGCAGGGCCGCCAGGAACTGCTGCCCGTCCGGGGTGATGCCGCGACCGGGTGCCTTCTCCGGCACGTTCATCGCCGCCCGGCGGTCCAGGTTGGAGTCGCTGGCGTCGGCCAGCCACAACTCGATTCGGGTACCGAAGACGTCCCGGACGGCCGGCCGCAGGTCCATCCAGCGGCCGGCGGTGACGATCAGGTGGATGCCGAAGGAGAGGCCCCGGTTGGCGATGTCGTTGATGGTCGGTTCCAGGTCCTCGAACTCCGAGCGCAGGGTCCCCCAGCCGTCGATGACCAGGAACACGTCGCCGAAGGGGTCGTCGCCGTGCTGGCCGTGCCGGCGGGCCCGCCGGTACTCGGCCATCGAGTCGACACCCCGCTCGGCGAACCGCCGCTCCCGCTCACCCATCAACAGCTGCAACTCGGCGACCGTACGTCGGACCAGGCCCGCGTCCAGCCGGGTAGCCACCGAACCGACATGCGGCAGGTCCCGCAGCGAGGACAGGGCGCTGCTGCCCAGGTCCAGGCAGTACACCTGGGTCTCCCGGGGGGTGTGGGTCAGCGCCAGGGAGGTGACGATCGTCCGCAGCAGGGTGCTCTTGCCGCTCTGCGGCCCCCCGACGATCACGGCGTGACCGGCCGCCCCGGCCAGGTCGAACCAGAGCACGTCCCGGCGCTGCTCGAAGGGCTTGTCGACGATGCCGACGGCCACCTGCAACTCGCCCAGCAGACCGGCGTGCGCCACGGTCACCCCACGGGCCGGGTCGGCCGTCAGCGGCGGCAGCAACTGGTCCAGGGTCGGTGGCTCAGCCAGCGGCGGAAGCCACACCTGGTGGGCCGGCTTGCCCCGGCCGGTGAGTCGCCCGACCAGGATGTCCAGCACACTCTCGCCGACCCCGTCGACCGGCTCCGGAGCCTCCTCCTCCTTGGGGGTACGGGTCACCGGGGGCGCCACGTAGCCGGTGGTGTACTCGCGTACCCGGTCCTCGCCGTCACCGGCCGCCACCGCCGCGGCGGTCTTGCTGCGGTAGGCGCCGGAGACGTACGCGGCCTTGAACCGGACCAGCGGTTCGGTGCCGAAACGCAGGTACCCGTGCCCGGGAGAGCGGGGCAACTCGTAGGCGTCCGTCGCGCCGAGCACCACCCGTGACTCCATCGCCGAGAAGGTCCGCAGACCGATCCGGTACGACAGGTGGGTGTCCAGCCCGCGCAGCCGCCCCTCCTCCAGTCGCTGCGAGGCCAGCAGCAGGTGTACGCCGAGAGACCGACCCACCCGACCGATCTGCACGAACATGTCGATGAAGTCGGGTTTCGCGGTGAGCAGCTCGGAGAACTCGTCACAGATGATCAGCAGGCTGGGCAGCGGCGACAGCGGTGCGCCCGCCGCCCGGGCCTTCTCGTAGTCGCGCTGGGAGGCATAGTTGCCGGCCGAGCGCAGCAACTCCTGGCGGCGGACCAGCTCACCGTTGATGGCGTCGGTCATCCGGTCCACCAGGGGCAACTCGTCGGCCAGGTTGGTGATCACCGCGCTGGTGTGCGGCAGGCCGTCCAGCCGGGTGAAGGTGGCACCACCCTTGAAGTCGACCAGGACGAAGTTGAGGCTCTCCGAGGAGTGGGTCGCGGCCAGGGCCAGCACCAGGGTGCGCAGCAGCTCGGACTTACCGGAACCGGTGGCACCGATGAGCAGCCCGTGCGGGCCCATGCCGTCCTGCGCCGACTCCTTGAGGTCCAGCTCCACCGGGCCGCCGTCGACACCCATGCCGATCGGCACCCGCAGCCGGTCCCGGTTGGGCCGGGGCTGCCAGGCCCGATCGACGTCGAACTCGTACGGGTCACCGATGTCCAGCAGCTCGGTCAGGCCCATCTCGCTGGTCAGCGGGGTGTCGCCACCGCCCCGGGAGGCGGCCGACAGCCGCAGCGGGGCCAACTGCATGGCCAGCGCCTCGATCTCGGCCCCCCCGCAGTCGTCCGCCCGGCCGATCTCCGCCGGGCCGTCCACCGTCAGGCTGCGCAGCTGCCGATCCGTGGTCACGTCGAGCACCAGACGGGCCCGGTCGAGCATCCGGGGCGGCGGGGTGGACAGGTCGAGCAGGGTCACCCCCTCCACCCCGCCGTCGGTCATCAGGTGGTCGGAACCGGCGGTGTCGCCGCCGTCGATGACCACCAGCACGTGTGGCCCGCCGACCTGGGTCCCTCCGCCGCTGGCGTTGAACCGGGGCCGACTGGCCAGCACGTCGTCGAGCATCGCCTCCAGACCGGTCACCGAGGGGGAGACCAGGCGCAGTTGCCCCAGGGCGTCCGTACGCGAGGGGTGCAGCGCGTGTGGCAGCCACTTCGTCCACTCCCAGTCGTCACGACGTTCCGGGGAGACGCAGATCGCGACGAGCATGTCGTCGGGGGCGTGGAAGGCGGTGGCCTGGGCCAGCACGGCCCGCACCATGCCCCGGGCGGCGTCCGTGTCGCCCCGCAGGTGCACCCGGGCGAAACCGTTCAGGGCCATGGTCACCGGCAGGTCCGGCACCTCGCCGTAGGTGGTGAGGAATCGGCGCAGGGCCAGCGCGCACATCGGCTCCAACTTCTCCAGCGAGGTGGCCGGGGGCGGCACCAGCGGAGTGGCCAGTTCCTGCGGGCCCAGGCCGATCCGGACGGTGCCGAAGTCCACATCGCTGCGGCGGCGTTCCCACAGCCGGGGTCCCAGCGGCAGGGACCACAGGGTGTCCGGGTCCGGATGCCGGTAGAAGGCGGCCTCCCGCTGTCGGCGGATAGTCTTGAGAACCCGTCGGCGCTGCCGGGACAGGTGGGTCATGTACTCCCGGCGCTTCTGCAGCATCTCCTGCTTGCTCGGGCCCCCGGAGTTGTTCGTCAACTGGGCCCCGAGCATCCCGATGGCGGAGAGTCCGAACAGGCCGCCGGTGACATACCCCAGGGTGGATCCGCCACGACCGGCGAACATCAGGGCCATCGCGAAGGAACCGGCGAGCATCGGCAGCAGCATCATCATCTGCCCCCACGCCTTGCCGCTGGGTGGGGGTACCTCCGGAGGCGGGTCCAGGAGCACCTCGCCGGAGGGGTACTCCGGTTCCGGCTGTCGGGCGGGTCGTTTGACGACGACCGTGCTCACGTGACAGACCTCCGTTGCCTCTTCTGGGCGTGATGGTCACGCCCGGCACCCCCGTACGCTCGGCCACCGCCGTGAACCGGCACCCGCGTCACCGGCACATGGTAGGTAGCCTTCACCCGTCATGACAGCAGCGGGCCGATCGATCGAGCCCGCTTCGCGTACCGAAGGGTCTTCAGTGGTCACCCAGGCCGGAACCGGACTCGCGCGTATCGCCGTCGTCGCACCCAGTCGGCGGCTGGATCTAGCCCTGCCCGAGCACCTGCCGCTGGTCGGGCTG
Source organism: Micromonospora sp. NPDC047134 (assembly GCF_040643455.1). NCBI lineage: Bacteria > Bacillati > Actinomycetota > Actinomycetes > Micromonosporales > Micromonosporaceae > Micromonospora > Micromonospora sp. NPDC047134. Next base: position 24,244 of record NZ_JBEYUI010000033.1, on the reverse strand, counting down.
CTGCCTGCGGTGCTGCGTCAAGCCGACGAGGAGCCTTCGGACGGCACCGCCCACGGTGGCTGGATGCTGCGTCGCAGTGACGGCAGTGCCATCGACCTGAGCCGTACCCTCGCCGCCCAGAACGTCCGCGACGGCGAGACCCTGCACCTGGTGCCCCGCCGCACCGAGTGGCCGGAGCTGGCGTACGACGATCTGATGGAGGCCGTGGCCGACGGGGCCCGGCGGCGGGGGGTGGCCTGGACCCCGTTCGCCACCCGGCTGACCGGCCTGATCGTGGCCGGGGTGCTGCTGCTGTTCGGCCTGGCCGTGATCGTGACCTCCGAACAACCCGGTTGGCTCGGTGGCGCGGTGGCCCTCGGCGCCGCCGCGCTGCTGCTGATCAGCGGCATCGTGCTGTCCCGGGCGATGGCCGACTCCCTGGCCGGTGCGGTGGTGGCCGCCGCCGGCCTGCCCTACGCCTTCGTCGGCGGGGTGCTGGTGATCGGCACCGGGGAGTCGGTGTGGGCCCTGGGGGCACCGCACATCCTGCTCGGCTCGGCCGTGCTGCTGCTGTCCGGTCTGCTCGGCCTGCTCGGGGTGGGGGACGCCACGCGGGTCTTCGTGGCGGCGGTCTTCGTCGGCTTCTGGGGCATGGTCGGTGGACTGCTGGCCCTGGGCTCGATGGACGCCGCACAGGGCAGCGCCGTGGTGGTCAGCGCGGTGGCCCTGCTGCTGCCGGCCATGCCGCTGCTCTCCGTACGGCTGGGCAAGATGCCGATGCCGGCCCTGCCGCGTACCGCCGAGGACCTGCTGCGCGACGAACCGCAACCCAAGCGGGAGGTGATCTACCAGGCCACCGCCCGGGCCGACGAGGTGCTCACCGGCATGATCTTCGGTGCCTTCCTGGTCACCATCGGCTGCCTGGTGGTGCTCACCGCCACCGGGACCACCGCCGCCCTGCTGCTCTCCGCCGTGATCTCGTTGGGCTACCTGCTGCGGGCCCGGCTGGTGCCGACCGTCCGGCACCGGGTCCCGATGCTGGCCGTCGGCCTGGTGGGGCTGGGTCTGCTGCCGCTGGTCGGCGCCGCGGACGCTTCCACGGCCGGTCGGGTGCTGGCCGTGTTGCCGGTGGCCCTGGTGGCCGCCGGGGTCTCCGCCGCCGCCGGGCTCGCCTACAGCCGGCGGGCCCCCTCACCCCGGCTGGCCCGGTTCGGTGACGTCCTGGACATCCTGCTCCAACTCGCCGTGGTGCCGGTGGCCTGCAGCGTGCTGGGCCTGTACGCCTTCATGCGGGCGATCAACGGCTGACCCTCACCAGTCGAGCTCACTGGCCTCGGTCATCTCATCGCCCCGGATCAGGCTGACGATGGCCGAGTCCAGATCCGGCCCGACGAGGAACTCGTCGGCCCAGTGCAGCAGGAAGACCCGTCCCTGGGCATCCATCACCAGCTCGGAGGGGCCGTCCTCGTTGTTGCCGATCGGGTAGACCAGAGTGTCGTACTCCTCGATGAAACCCCGGGCGCCCTCGGTCGTCACCCCACCGCGGGTGGGGTGGAGATAGCTGGTGAAGCCACCGCCGGGCCGGCCGCTGCGGCCGAACTGGGGCAGGGTCAGGCCACCGAACTCGATCAGGGCGGCCCGTGCCGCGGGGGGACACTCCAGGCCGGCCAGATCATCGGCGAACCGGACCATCCAGTGCTCCACCGCCGAGGTGACATCCCGCCCGGGGAACCATCCGGCCGACTCCAGGACGTGGCGTACCTCCGGGGGGAAGCGACCCTCGGCCGCCTGGCGGCGGGTGTACCGCTCGGCGATCAGGTGCTCCGGCAGCGACGGCCACTGGGACACCTCCCCGGTCTGCCGGTCGATGACCGCCCGGGGGTAACCCGTGGCCGGTGGCGGTGCCGGGGGGTCCTCGGTGGCCGCACCCGCCGGCTCGGCCCGCCATGCGACATAGCCCAGGTCGAATTCGTGCAGGAAGACCTCGGGCGGGGGCCCGGGCCGACCGGCGGCGGCCCATTGCCGGGCGATCGCCAGGGCCTGGTCACGACTGATCATCGTTGCGCTCCTCGGGCTGCCGTCCTCGGCGTCGAGGGTCGACGCCGGATGCGGGAACCGGCGGACTCGACATCGTGCCTATGGTAGGCACCGCGGTCCGGCGATCGTGACCGTGCCGGCGTACGCCAGGGGGAGGGTGCCATGCCGTCGCGGCGGGACCAGGTTCAGTCGTACCAGTTCTTCGTGCAGCGGATGACCTCCGCTCTGGTGGCTCGTGAGCCGGATCCGGAGGCGGCGCCGTTCCGTCGGCTGGGTGGTGCCGGCTTCGCCAGTGTCATGGTGGCGGTGCTCTGCCTGGCCGGGGTCGGGGTGTACGGCCTGCTTCGCCCGGGTGGGGCTACCAAGTGGAAGGACGGCGGCGGGGTCATCCTGGAGAAGGAGACCGGCACCCGGTACCTGTACCGGGAGGGCCGGCTGCACCCCGTGGTCAACTACGCCTCCGCCCTGCTGGCCCTGGAATCGGCCGCGCCGACGGTCTCGGTCTCCCGTAACTCCCTGGTCGGCACCCCCCGAGGTCCCCGCATCGGCATCCCGGACGCGCCGGACGCGCTGCCGGCACCGGGCCGCATCCTGGACGGTGCGTGGACCCTGTGCACCCAGCCCGCCCGGGACGCGGCCGGGGGCGTCGTCGCCACCACCGTGCTGACGGTCGGCCGGGCCCCCAGCGGGGGCCGGGAGCCGGGCGACGCGGCCGTGCTGGTCCGCGACCGCAAGACCAAGCGGCTGCACCTGGTCTGGCGCGACCACCGGTACGAGATCCGCAACGAGAAGGTCGTGCTGGAGGGGCTGGTGATGACCGCCGAACCGGTGGTCGAGGTCGGCGGGGCCTGGCTGAACGCCCTGCCCGCCGGTGAGACGATCACTCCCCGGCGGGTGTCCGATCGGGGTGCCTCCTCCACCGCCCTGCCGAACGCCCGGGTCGGTCAGGTCTATGTGGTCAAGAGCCAGAACGACAGCCGCCAGTACTACGTCGTGGAGCGGGAGCGGCTGGTCCCGATCACCCCCGTCCAGGCGGACGTCCTGCTGGCCGACGGCGAGACCCAGGCCGCGTACCAGGACGGGAGCAAGCCCGCCCCGATCGAACTCGCCGCCGGTACCGCCGCCGCCGCCCCCAAGGCCTCCCCGCCCCAGCAGGGGCGACACCGCGCACCGGAGCAGCGCCCGGAGATCGCCCGGCTCAGCGGCAGCGACCCGGCCATCTGTGCGGAGTACCAGCCCGGCCAGGACGAACCGACCGTGCTGCTGGACGCGCAGGTCGAGCCGGTACGCGAACCGGTGCGGACCCGGGAGCAGACCGGCAGCGGAGTCCCGCTGGCCGACCGGGTGGTCATCGAGCCCGGCTACGGGGTACTGGTCAATGCCCTGTCCTCGCCCGATCAGGACAATGGCACCCTGAACCTGGTCACCGACCTGGGCTATCGCTATCCGCTGGCCTCCGAGGGAGTGCCGGCGATGCTCGGCTACTCCGGTGTCCAACCGGTACGCCTGCCGGCGAGCCTGGTGGTGCGGTTGCCCTCCGGACCTGCCCTCGATCCGACCACTGCGAAACAGGCACTTGATCCGGAATGACGGCCAATGCCCATAATGGAGGGGTAGCTGAGTCGCTGGTCTAGCGCGGGCTGGATGCGACCCGTTACCGTTCGAGCGACGATGGTGCGTGAGCGCCGACTTAAAGACCGCCCCCGATGCCCGCGGGGCGATCCCAAACGAGGACGGGGGTGACTTCCGCCATGTCGATGCGTACCGACACCGGCTTGATGCTGAAGACCGAGGGTGACGTCGATGCTGTCGCCGATCGGCTCACCAGCAACCTGAACGGGCTAATGAACCAGCTCGCGCCGCTCTACGACCAGTGGAAGGGTGCTGGTGCGGGTTCGTTCCAGCAGGTTCGTGAGCGGTTCGACCAGGACATGGCCCGGCTGAACGTCGCGCTGCGCGCGATCGCCGAGGCCGTCGGTTCGGCCGGTAAGGACTACGACGTCAGCGACGAGGAGATCCGGGCCGACATGGACACCGCCGGTGCGACCGCCGGTCAGATCACCGCAGCACTGAAGCTCTGACGGGGGAATTCACGATGGAAATCAAGTACAACTTCGCCGGTCTGAACGCGGCGGCCGACAGCTGCAACGGTTCGGTCCGGAACATGACCAGCGAGCTGGAGGGCCTCAAGTCGGGCATCGCCCCGCTGCTGGCCACCTGGGACGGCGACGCCCGCGAGGCGTACTTCCAGCGCCAGCGCGAGTGGGAGTCCGCCGCCAACGACCTGCGTGACCTGCTCACCCGGATCGAGCGGGCGCTGCGCGAGTCGGCCGGCAAGATGCAGGCCCGCGAGGCGGCCAACCGGGCCAAATTCAACGGCTGAGCCGCTACCGCTGCATCCGATGGCCCGGCGATCCGCCGGGCCATCGTCATGTCTGCCCCCGGTGGGTTCGCGGCTGCCGTCAGCCCCGCGAGGTCGAGGAGGGCACCCGGAAGAAGGCCTCCTCGGGCTCGTCGATCTCCGGCCGGGCGGGCGGGGGCGCGGCCGGTCGGGTCGGCCGCCACCGGGTACGCCGCCCGCGCGGCAGCAGACCAGCCAGCACCGCCACCCCGATCGAGAGGATGGCCAGGCCCAGCCCGATCCAGAGGGCCAACTGGCCGAACAAGGCCCAGCGTTCGGCACGGGCCTGGGCCGCGGCGTTCTGCGGCACCTCCGGCAGCGGCGGGGGCGCCACCGGCTTCGCGGTGGTCAGTCGTTCGGTGACCGCACGGTACGGGTTGACCACTCCGCTGCCGTAGCCCTGTGCCGCGTCGCCCCGGGCCGGGTCGGCGGTGGCCAGAATCCGCCGAGTGACCTCCTTGGCCGACAGCCCCGGCTCCGCCGCCCGGATCAGCGCGGCCGTCGCGCTGACCATCGGAGTGGCGAAGCTGGTGCCGTCGTAGGCGGCGTGACCGGTCAACCTGGTCGCCGCCACCACCGCTCCACCCGGGGCCACGATGTCCACGTACGGGCCGATCTGGGACTGCCGGAACCGGGAGCCGGTCTCGTCGATGGCGCCCACCCCGATCACCCCCTCGTAGCTGGCGGGGTAGGGCACCGGATCGGGCCGGGCACCGTCCTGGTGCAGGTTGCCGACGGCGGCGACCAGTACGACATCCTTGTCGACCGCGTACCGGATCGCCCGCTCCACGTCAGGGTCCGGGCGGTAGAGGGTCACCGACATGTTGATCACCTTGGCGCCGTCGTCGACCGCCCGCATGATCGCCTGGCCGAAGACCGCACCGCTGACAGAGGCACCGGCGGTGTCCGCGCTCTCGGTGGCATTGCGCTCGCTGACCCGGATCGGCACGATCGTGGCGTCCGGCGCCAGGCCGTGGAAGCCCACCCCCTCCTGCCGGGTGGCGGCGATGATGCTGGCGACCGCCGTACCGTGCGAGACGCAGTCCACGTCGCCGCCGGGTGCGCCGCGCAGGGCGTCGAATCCGGTGGCCACCCGCCCCGCCAACTGGGGATGACTACTGTCGGTACCGGAGTCGATCACCGCTACCCGTACCTGGGCACCCGTGCTGAAGGGCCACACCCGCTGCGGGGCCAGCCACCGCTGGTGCCAGGGGGTCTCGGTGTTGACCTCACCGGGGTCGCTCGGATTCTGGCATATCGCCGGATCTGCCTGGGCCGGCGCCGGAGCAGGGACCGCGAGTGCCGTGGTCAGCACCGCCCCCATCAGGGCAAATGTCGCCATAGGACGGCTGCGGGCCATTCGTGCTCACCTCCGGTCGACCGGTGCCGGTGAATCCTAGCCACCGGTCGCCCATCCCTGATGTCGCCTACATTCAGTATGGTCGAGTCGTCATGTGGCAGGGGCGCGACGGGGGAGGGACACCGCCATGGACGTACAGGCGCTGCGCGCTCGTGCCGACGAGCTGATGGCCCAGTTCGAGCGGATGCGCTCCGGGGTCGGCGACCTTCAGCAGCAGCTCAAGACGGTGAAGGCGACGGTCACCTCCGACGACGGTCTGGTCACCGTCACCGTCGGGCCGCGCGGTCAGGTGACGAAGGTCGAGTTCGACCCGCGCATCTACCGCCGCCCGAACTCCAAGGAACTGTCCGCCACGGTCACCGAGACCATCCACCGCGCCACCGCAAAGGTGATGGGCGAGGTCGAGCGACTGCTCCAGCCGTACGTGCCGGACAGCCAGTTCCAGGCCTACATCGACCACGACCTAGACGGCATCTTCCGCCAGTTGGACAGTGACCTGCCCGGGGAGGACAAGCGATGACCGAGCTCCGCGAGACTTTCGTCAACCCGGACGGCGCGTTGGAGGGTGCCGCCACCCTGACCACCGCCGGTGCCCACCTGGCCGCTCGTTGGCGGGGTCTCGCCGGCACCATCAACACCCTCAACGGTGCCCGGCCCTGGGGCGACGATGAGCCCGGCAAGGAGTTCAACAAGAGCTACCTGGACGGTGAGCAGCCGGCGCAGAAGGTGCTGGACCTGACTGGCGACATCGTGCCCGTGGTGGAGCAGATGGGCCCGGCGGTCAAGGGCGCCGTGGAGGGCACCGTGGATACCGACGACATGGTCAAGACGCTGTTCGGAGGCGGCGGCAAGTAGCCGTTCCCACTTCGCGGTAGACATCGGACAGAGGGGCGCACGGGGTGGCGATACCCAATCCCAAGAACTCGCTGGGCGAGTACGGCTGGGTCTGGGACGCCATCTGCTGGGTCAGCGCCGGTGAGGCGTGGCCCACCGGTGACGAGGACCGGATGCGCGAGCTGGCCGATGCCTGGCAGTCCCTGGCTGACCTGGTGCGGGAGACCCTCTCCGAGGCCGACCCGGCGGTCATGAAGATCCTCCAGAACTGGGGTGGCGGGGCCGGCGAGGCTTTCGGAGCCCTGTGGAACCAGATCGGGGTGGACCCGAACACCGGCCTGCCCCTGATCCACGAGATCGCCGCCGCGTACGCATCCGGTTGCGACCAGGCGGCCCTGGAGATCGAGTACGCCAAACTGACCGTGCTGATCGCCGTCATGATCACGGTCATCGCGGTCTTCGTCGCCCTGCTGATGGCCTGGCTGGGTGGGGTCTCCGCCGGTGCCATCCCGGGCATCCTGGCCGCCGGCCGACAGGCCGTGACGGTCGCCTTCCGTCGGCTCATCACCCAGATGGGACGACAGATGCTCACCCGGGCAGGAATGCAGGCGGCCCTGCGCACCGCCGGGTCCCGGGTCGGGCAGATCGTCACGAGTCAGGGCTTCCGGCAGGGCCTCAACCGGCTGGGCCTGGAGCTGCTGGAGGAGATCGGCGAGGAGCTGATCATCGACGTCGGTGCCCAGGCGTACCAGATGCGCAGCGGCGAGCGACGTCAGTGGGACGGCAACCGGACCATGACGGCGGGCGTGGGCGGCGCCTACGGTGCCGTGCTGGGTTCCGGCATGAACTGGGCCGGTCGCAAGGTCGCCCCCAAGATGCCCTTCTCGTTCAGCCCGAACCGGTTGTCCTTCCCGGGCAGCGGGTTGGTGCGCTGGGGCGGCAACAGCATCGCCTCCGGTGCCCAGAACGCCCTCATCTCACCGGCCGCGAGTGTGCTCGCCAACGCCAGCGTCAACCAACAGTTCGTCCTCCCCGGCGCGGACGCCTTCCTCGGCGGATTCGCCAGCGGTGCCGGCCGTACCGGCGCCACCCTCGCCGGTGGCGCCACCGGCAACATGGCCGCGAAGGTCACCAACCTGGGCCTGGACCGGCTGAACGTCTCGACCAATACCGGGGGTCTCGGCGCAGGTTTCGATCCTTCCTCCGGGGTAGGTGGGGTGGACCTCGGCAACCTCGGCAACACCGGCACGGACGGGGGCTCGTCGAGCGGCCCCAGCGGTGGAGACACGGAGACCGGTACCGGCCAGCAGGGCGGGGGGACCAGCCAGTCCGGCGGCGGGACCGTACCGCAGAGCGGCTCGGGCTCGATCAGCCTCGCGCCGGCAACGACCGATCCGGCCGTCACGGCACCCTCCGAGGGTTCCCCGACAGTCGGCTCCCCGACGGCTGGTTCTCCGGGCACCGGCGATGTGGACCTGGCCAGCGGTGCCACCGACCAGAGCCTCGCCGCAGCCGGCGGGCGGGTCGACGAGACCACCGGGGCGCCCCCGCCCGACGAGGCGGCCACCACCACCGGCGGCGGCGGGGGGCCGAACGAAGGCACTCCGGCTGGCCCGGTCGGAGAGACCACCCCGGACGGCAGCCGGGCCGATCCGGCGACGCCGGTCAGCGAGGCCCCCACCACCGACCGCCCCGGGTCCGGCTCCACCGAGCAGACCGGCCCGGCCGACCGGGTCGACGGCGGGCCGCCAGCCGAGCAGGCCGCTAGAGACACCCCGACGAACACCACCGGTGACCGGTCCCAGAGTCCCGCTGCCGGCAACACCGGCAACCAGGCTCAGGCTCCCGCGGTCGACACCACCGGCGATCGAACTCAGGGTTCCTCGGCCGACACCTCGCCCGATGCCGTGCAGACTGCGCCTGTCGACACCTCGGCCGGCCATACTCCCGGCGTAGGCCCGGCTCCGGACAGCAGCCGCAGCGGTACGAGCGGCGACGGTACCTACGGCCCGGTCGTAGCCGGGGCGGATCCGCTCGCCGCGGACCTCCCCTCGGCCATGGTGCCCGGCGCACCACCGGTCGGCTCTACGGCCGGACCGACCCCGGCCACGGTCGCACCGACCAGCACGGTGAGCCCGCCGCAGGCGACCACCGCGCCGCCCGCTGGCAATACCGCCCCCACGCCGTCGACCTCCTCGCCGACCCCCTCGGCCTCCACGCCGGGAACCCCGGCGGCCACCACCCCCACCACCGGCAACACCGGCACCCAAACGGCACCTGCTCCGAGAGCACCGACCAACACCACGGCCGCGAACTCGGCCGGATCGGTCTCGCTGGCCCCGCCCACCAACACCAGTCCGACCCCACCGACCACTGCCAACCCGGCCTCGCAGACCCATGCCGGTCCGGCCCCGCAGGTTGAGGCCGGCCCTGCCGCCCCGGCCGAGACGGCCGGCGGTAGACCGAATGTCGCCTCCGCGCCCGCAGGGGCCGATGCGAACACCACCCCCGCGCGTACGGGAACCGAGGTGGATGCCACGCCCGGGACCCCGGACGCTGCCACGGACCCGGCGGCCGACCGGGCCGAACCGGCCGACCGGGCCGAACCGGCTGCCCCGGTGGATCCGGCGGATCGGTCGACGAACGGCGGGCCGGTTGTCATCGTGCCCCCGGTCAGCACGGGGAACCTCCAGTCGGGCGATCCGGCGGTGCCGGGCACCGGCCGGGGCCCGGTGGACCCGAACACTGTTCGGCGTTCCGAAGGACCGACCGGGGGCGGTACCCACAGCTGGCAGACGGCCCCGACGACGGTCGACGGCGATCCGACCGGCCCGGAGGCGGAGCAAGCCCTGATCGAGGCGTCCCGGGCCCTCGCCGAGGCCGCCCGGCGGGCGGTGAAGGACGGCTCGATCTCCCGGGCCAAGCAGCCCGGCACTTCCGGTGCCCTGCTGATGTCCGACGGTGGCATCACGACCCACACCAGCATGACGGCGGACAAGGGCACCAAGCCGCCGACTCAACCGGCCGTGCATCCGCTGGCGCAGGCCGCACTGGATCGTACGGCGGCGGCCCTGCCGGACGGGATCGGCGCCGGGCACGGCAAGTGTGCCGAGGTGGCCCTGGTCTCGGACCAGCTCTACCGGCTCGAAACCCAGTGGCGTGAGGCGGGTCAGCCCGGTCAGTTCGAGCAGTACGCGCTGGACGCCTTCAACGGCGCCAAGATCATCACTCATCAGGTGAAACCGGCGCGGCAGAACGACATCGTCTACGACCTGGGGCACCACCGGCCGCCCTGCCGTTCCTGCGCCCACTTCCTGCCGCAGTTCGCCATCGAGCCGATCGCGGACCCGGAGCGGGACTCCCAGACCTACCAGCCGCCGGTCCCCGGTGTGGTCGGCAACGGACCGCCGTTGAGCGACAACCGACCCTACGGCGACCCGAACGGCCTGGTCCCCCCGGCCCAGACCGACCAGCAGAACCTCGACGCGGCCGTGCCCCGGGACCAGTCGACCGGCCGACCCCTGGTGCACCCGGATCCCCGCGTCGGGCAGTGGGCGAGCCTGGTCAACGACGGGGGCCCGACCGTCCCGGGGCGGGACAACAACTGCGCGGACGTCGGGCTCTCCGTCCTGGCCACCTGGTTCGGTCGGCCGGAGGTGGCTGCGCCGACTGCTGCGTCCGCCCAGGTGGAACAGGGCAGCACGGCCCGGCAGGAGCAGGCCCTGCGTACCGAGTTCACCCACCAGGGAGCCGGCAACCCCGGGCTGGAGGCGGTCGCCGACGCGCTGCGGGCCGCCGGCCCCGGCTCGGCGGCCCTGATCATCACCACCCAGCCGGACGGCAACGGGGCGCACACCTGGAACGCCGTCAACCACGAGGGCACCATCATCTGGGTCGACGCCCAGAACCAGTTGGTCTCCGACCGCGAGCCGGTACACGGCCAACCGGGCAACGTCTGGTCGATCGTGCTCGACGCCGAGGGCGACCCGCATCGCCCCTCGGTCACCGACACCGAAACGGAGACCCGGCCACCGGCACCCCCGGACTCGACGGCGCCCGACGGGACCCAGGTACCCCCCGGCCAGTCCGATCAGCAGGGCGGGAACCCGGAGACCGAGACCCGGTCCGGCCCGGCCGGCACCAGATCCGACAGCCCGAGTGATCCTGGCAGCTCTCCCGGAACCGGGGGCCCCGGCGATCCGGCACCGGACGGCGACCCGGCGCCGAGCCCCTACCTGGACGGGCTCCCAGAGTCGGATCAGGCGACCCTGCACGAGGCGCTGGCCGAGGCGCGCCAGGACGCCGATCGGATCCTGGCCGACCTGCACGGAGTCAACGCCGAGGTGAACGCCCGGCTCGGGCTGACCGGTGCGGACGCGCTGAGCACCCTCGGCGAGCAGCACCGGGTCAAGGGTGCCGAGTCGCTGGCCCGCAAGTACCGCACCGAGTGGGAACCGCTGGGCTACGACCTGGACTCCGCGCTGGAGAGCGTCAACGACGTGGTGCGGTTCTCGGTGCAGGGACCGGAGACCGAGGCGTACGGGCCGGCGGTGGACGCCGTGCTGTCCTCGCTGGAGGCGCAGGGCTACCAGGTCACCGACCTGAAGAACTTCTGGCACCCGGGTAACCGGTTCTTCGGCCTGAACTGCACCCTGACCTCGCCGACCGGACGCACCTTCGAGTTGCAGTTCCCGACGGCGACCAGTTACGCGATCGGCAAGCAGACCCATGTGCCGTACGAGGTGATGCGGGATCCCGCGCAGACACCGGCCGCCCGGATCCACGCCTTCCTGGACATCCTCGCGATCAACAAGGCCAACGGCATCGCGGCGAGGATGCCGGGCGGGATGGACACCGCGCGGTTCGACACCCCGAAGAACACCAGCTTCGCGAAGTGGATGTCCTCGCCCGCGCAGGCGGGTACCCGCCAGTCGTATCTCGACTCGCTCGGTCAGCAGGGTCAGACCTTCGCCGAGGTGCTCGCCGCGCGAGGATTGACGGCGTCCGACCTGCCCGGTCTGGATCCTGACCTGATGGGGGGCCCGCATGACGGCGCTGACGTTCGGCTACTTCCTCCTGCGGAGACCGGACGATCCGACGGGCCCACCGGTCAACGTGATCGCCGAGGCGCAGAGTTCGGGACCGACCCAGGCGGTGATCTGGGACCGTCCGACGGGCGCGTGGACCTTCCGTCCGGACGTGGCGGCGGCGATCCTGTGGGCGAATCCGGAACGCCACGCGATCGAACGGGTGGACCGGGCGACCGCGGAACGCCAGGTGGCTCACTTCACCAGGGTGCCGCTGCCGACGGAGGCCGAACTGACGGAGATCTGCCGCCGGGCGACCTGACCCCGGGGTCGCCCTCGCTTCCGGAGAGCCGGCGGTTCGGGCCGGGCGAGCTGGCGCCGCTGGAGAATCCCCGCTTCCAGGACGACCTGGCCGCCAGCCTGGTCACCCCGCAGGGGTACGCGGTGTTCGCCGACCCCTCCACCCACCCGTACGGGCGGTTGGTCAACGACGGCGGGCCGGATCGGCCGGGCCGGAGCAACAACTGTCTGGACAGTTCGCTGTCGGCCCTGGCCAGCTTCCACGGTGACCCGCAGGTGTCACGCCCACGGTGGCCGGACCGGCTGGCCGACGGATCGATCGACCGGCTCTCCGGGGAGCAGGGCGGACTGGAGCGGGCCGAGGCGTGGATCGGCGGGCAGTGGATCGGCGGCCCGGATGCCCTGCCCACCGACCTGTCGGCCCGTACGGAGGCGGTGGCCGCCCAGTACGCCGACCTGTACCAGCAGGTGGCCGACGCCGGTCCGGGTGCCTCGGCCCTCGTCGTCGCCGACTGGTTGTTCCTCGACGGCGCCGGGAATGTCGTCCTGGACGAGAACGGCCAACCGCAGGTCGACGGTTCGCACGCCTTCGTGATCGTCTTTCCGGCCGACGCCGAGGCGCCGGTGTGGTGGGATCCCCAGACGGGCACGGCGTCGGTGGACATGCCGGTCGCCGACGTGCGGGACACCCACGCCCTCTGGGCGATGATGGTGCCTGACGGAGAGGGGCGAGTTGACCGAGGACGAGGCGCTGACGCTGATCAGCCGGCTGCTGGGGACCGGGAATCCGATAGTGATTCGGGAGTTCGAGTTCGGCTGGCTGGCCCGGGAGAGGCTCTCGGAGCAGGAACGGGCCTCGGGGATGCAGGTGGGCCAGGGCAGCTACATCATCGACCGGACGGGAGTGATCACGGTTCACTCCAGCCTGCCACCCCGGCGGATCATGGAGGAGTACTCCCAGGCCCGACGCGAGGGCCGGATCAAGGGTCGACAGGTCTGGCCCGAACCGGAACCGACAGCCTGACCGACCCGGACGGCCCGACCGACCCCGCCGATCCGAGCGATCCGGGCAGCCCGACCGATTCCGCCGACTTCGACGGACCGGCCGGGCCGCCGGGCTCCGACTCCGACCCGGCCGCCGCTGAGGGGCCCGACCTGCGGCAGGCCGCCGCCGGTACGACCTTCGGTGGCGCCCTGCTCGACATCGATGCGGCCCGGACCGCCGAGGCCGTGCAAGCGGCGCTGACCGACGGCCCGCTGCCCGAGCAGTCGAGGGTGGACCCGGCCGCCGCCACGGTCACCCTGGACACGGCGGAGGGTCCCTACCGAGTACGGATCGAGCTGACCGACCCACCGGCCGGGGTGCCCTTCGCGCCGGTGGCAACGGTCGGATACACCGCCGAGGGTGCCGTGGTGCAGGTGTCCACCGGCGCCCACCCGGACCATGTCCGGCGGGCGGTGTCCGCGATGCTCGCGGAGGTGGACACGGTCGCCCAGGACCGCGCGGTCGACCTGCGTACCGACGCCACCACGGCCCTGGCCGAGGGCGCCCGACCCGAGTACGACGGCAACCGGGTCCTGACCGCCCGGGACATCGGCCGGCTGGCCGAACTGCGGGTGGTGCTCGCCGACAGCGCGGCCACCACGGATGCGGCCCGGGCCGGTCAGTTGCAGGCCGAGGCGTTGAGCCTGCTCGTCACCAGCGGCCTGCTGGAGCAGGACCCGACCCACGCCGTACACGGGCTGGGTGGCAACGTCCCGGTGGTCGGACCGGAGGCGGCGCGGGCCCGGCTGGAACTGATCCGCAGCCACCTGGGTCCGGTCGCCCCGGCGGTCGAGAACCTGATCGGCCAGGCGACCGGCGAGCAACTCGTCACGGACCTGCGCGCCGCGAAGTCGGCGATCCGCGCCGAGGCCCGTACCTGGGCGCAGCAGGCCACCGCGCTGCGCAACGACGCCGACCTGGCCCTGACCGCCAGGGTCGACGCGGCCCTGGACACCGCGCCGGAGCACGTCTTCGGTCGGCTGGTGATCGGTGGGGGTTGGGCCGCCACGGCCGACTTCGTCACCATGGGAGCCGCCCCGGACACCGGCACCGGCCTACCCCCGGTGCTCTGCGTGTCCCAGGGCCATGACCCCTGGGCGGAGCGACAGTCCCTGCTGATGGGCCAGGTTCCCTCGGAGTTGGAGCTGCCCGGGCTGCCGTTCCAGCCGGCCGACCTGGCCGAGGCGGGCACCCAGTTCACCCCCTCCGACGTCTTCGCCGACGCGGTGGGGGCGGCCCGGGCCCTCAGCGGAATGCCCACCTACCAGGGCATGGCGACCGCGATCACCCCCCGCCCGGCCGATGCGGTGGGGTGGCCGGCCGGCGCCAACTTCCGGGTCACCGTGGGCGGGCGGCAGTTCTTCACCGCCTCGGTCGATGTCGCCTCCGGACCCGGCCCCTCCCGGGTACCGAACGCGCCCGTCACCACCACCGGCCGGTACGTAGACCCGGCCACCGGCTACCGGGTCGACCGGTCCGGTCCGACCCCGGTGTTCCACGCCCCCGACGGCACCCCGGTCGACCCGGACACCCTGCCGGCCACGGTACGCACCGTCCTCGGTGCCAACCCCTCCGCCGCCCCCCTGCTGACGGACCTCACCGGGCGGCCCACCGATCCGCTGGTGGCCGATCCGATCTCCGGCTACGCCGTGGACCCCGGGACCGGGCAGGTCTTCGACCCCGAGGGCCGGCCGGTGGACCCCGGCACCCTGGCCGAGGAGGTACGCACCCGACTGGGTCACGCGCCGGACGGCTCCTTCGCTGATCCCCGTCGGTCCGCCCCGGCGGTCGACTTCGGCGGGCAGAATCTGGCCGACGCCTACGGACCCGGCGACCGGGTGCTCGTCTTCGGCGCCGGTGCCTCCGGCGCCTGGGACATCGAGCAGGCTGTGGCCTCTCCGGCGGGCAGCGTCGACTGGTCGGCCCGGGCGGTGGACCCACCACCGCAGCAGTTGACCGGCGATCCCGCACAGGACGCCGAGGCCCGGTTGCGGCACAGCTTCGGCGGCGGCTTCAACCGGCGCAACACCCTGCCTGAGGTCGGGGCCTACGCCGACTCCGTACGCAGCCAGGCGACCCAGTCGCTGCGGGAGATCGTCAGTCTGCGACACACCGTGGACGGCGGATTCCTGGTCGAGTTCACCGACGGCACCCGACAGACGTACGACCGGGTGGTCTTCTCGATCGGTCAGGCCCCGGAATATCCCGGGGGCGTCGCCGACCTGCTCTCCCAGGTGAGCCTGGCGCCCCTGCACGGGCCGGCCACCGCGTACGACGGCCCGGCCGACGTGCTGGGCCTGCGGGACCCCAGCGGCCAGTTGCGGGTGCTCGGCGGTGCCGTGGTGGCCGCCCCCCTGCTGGCCAAGGTAGGCCCAACGCTGCGGCAGACCATCGTGGACCAGGCCGCCGCCCTGCCGGACGATTCCCGGGGCATCCCGCCCAGCATCCGATTCCACGCCCAGCGGATCGCCGAGGCGAACCTGGGCGCCCCGGAGGTGCCCTCAGACCTCGTCCCAGCGGGCGACCCCGAGCAGCCGCCAACCCCACTGGATGTCGAGCCAGGGCAGGGGGCCGTACCGGGCGTCCAGTTCCCGGCCCAGGGGCGGCATCTCGACTCCGACGGGCCGGCCGTCGATGTCCTGCCCGACGCCCTTGGCGACGACCTCGACGGAGTTGCCCCACCATTCGACGTAGCGCAGGGCGGGAAGGTTACGGCTGGCGGCGAGGGCCTCGGCCCCGGCCGGCCCGAGGCCGCAACTGGCCAACCCCAGCCACCGCAACCGACCCAAATACGCGGAGGCGGCCAGCGCGGCGAGGCCGTCGTCACCGATCGGGTTGTCGCTCAGGTCGAGGGCGACCAGGCGCCCCAGGCTGGGGACGGCGGCGACCTGCGGCATCAGCCCGGTCGCCTCGATGAGGGTCAGGTGGCGGACCGGAAGGTGGGCGAAGACCTCGGCACCGTGGTCGACGAAGGCGCTGGCCGTCATCGTCACCAGTTCGACGAGTCCGTGGCGCACCTTCCAGTCGACGAGTCGGTGGGCGACCGGAGCGGCGAGCCGGGCCACGACGCGCCGGTACCGCAGGGCGGCCGCCCGGTCGGGCCGGGTTCCCGCCAGGGCGGCGCGGATCAGCTCGGCGTGGTCGGGGTCGGTGGCCTCGATGGCGTCGGCGAACCGGCGACGCAGGTCGAGGTCGTCGGGGGCGGCCAGGATGGCGGCGTACAGCTCGGCGGGCGTGGCCATGACGGCAGGGTATCGACGGCCGGCTCGCTCACCGCCGGGGCCGTGCCGGGTTCGACCTTCCACGGGCTGGGCAGACCGGCCCCCGACCCGGTTGCGGTGCTGGAGCTGGCGCGGACCGCCCTGCCGCAGGTGGCACCGTACGCGCAGGTGGAGGCGGTGGTACCGGTCGGTCCGGACCGGTTCGAGATCCGTCCGGCCGGGCAGCCGCCGCTGACCGTGCGGCTCACCGCCGGGCCGTTGGCCGACGCCGTGGTGGCCCAGTCGGTCCGCGACCCCGACGGGACCTTCACGGTCACCGTGTCGGACCGGGCGGCAGACCATGCGGTGGTCCGGGCCCTGGCCCACGAGGTGGCCGAACTGGTCGCCCTGCACGAGACCGGTCGGGCGCTGGTCGGTCCACTGGACCCGGGCAATGTACGCGGTCCGATCGACCCCTCCGGGCTCACCGCCCACGACCGGGGTCGGCTCGCCGAGATCCGGCTGCTCGCCGCCGGGTACGACACCACGGACGCCCAGGGTCGACGGGCCGTACGCGCCGAGATCGACGCCCTGGCCGGACACCTCGGGCTGCGGGTGGGTGACCCGGGTGTCCGGGCCCGGTGGGGGCTGCTTCCGCCCGAGGTGCTGGCCCATCTGATGCAGCTCAGCGTCCCCGCGCTGACTCCGGAGGCGGTGTCGAAGGTGCTCGCCGGGGCGCCCACCCTCACCGAGGTCGAACGGATTCGGTTGATCGACTACCGGTCCCGGCTGGCCCCCGACTTCCAGGTGCCGCAGGGGGCGGAGCTGCCCGCCCGGCTGCGGGAGTTGGCCGTCGAGGCGGAACACACCCAGTCCGGTATGCCACGGATGCCGGCCTTCGCGGGACAGATCATCGGCATCCCCCCGGCACAGCTGGACCGGGTCCGGGCGGTGGACCCCCCGCTCGCCGACCGGCTGGCCCGCGAAGGGGTCTATGTCGACCTGACCGGCCGCTACGATCTGCGCCCGTACATGGTGGCGGAGGTGCCGGCCATCGACCTCGGCGCGGCCCGGCCGGCGTACGACCTCGGCACGGCGGCCGGTCGGCAGGCCCAACTGCACGAGGACCGGCAACGGGCCCGCGCCGCCCTGCGGGGGCTGCGCGGCGACCAGGCCGCAGCCCTGCTGGCCGACCACGACTTCCACTACCAGGGCACCGCCCGGTGGATGGGGCTGGTGCCGGACGTCCTGACGGACATGCTGCGCAGCATCACCCCCGTCCCGCCCGCCCCGACCCCCCAGGGCGAGAGCACCTCGACCCAGGGGCCCTCCGGCGACACCCGGGTGGTGGCCGACCGGGTGACCCTGCCACCGGACACCCCCACCACGCCCGGTCCGACCTACGGCCCGGCCCTGGACCTCCGGACCGGACAGCCGGCACCCCTGTTCGACGGGCCACCCAAGCGGGAGGAGGTGCAGCAGGGGGCGCTCGGCGACTGCGGCATGATCGCGGTGATCGGCGCGGTGGCCGGCCACCTGCCGGACACGATCGCTGAGATGTTCCACCCCAACCCGGACGGCTCGGTCGACGTGCTGCTGCACGAGGCCGACGGCCCCGGTGAGTCCGTCACCCCGACCGGACGCCAGTTGCGGGTCACGGTCTGGCCGGACGTACCGCTGCACCCCCAATCCAACGGTCGCAGCGCATACGCCGACCAGTCGACGGTCGGTACCTCCTGGGCCTCACTGCTGGAGAAGGCGATCGCCGCGGTGGACCGCACCTGGACCCCGCAGCGCCACGACCTGTGGCAACAGCAGTGGAGCGCCCGACCCGGGGCGGATCCGCACCAGGCCGCCCCCCTCGGGTACGCCCGCCTGGGCAACGGCAGCAGCCGGCTGGTGCAGGCGGAACTGCTCACCCAACTGACCGGCCTGCCCAGCAGCGTGAGTCAACTCGACCCGACCCCCGGCCGGGAAGCCGAGGCGGAGGCCCGGTTGGCCACCCTGCTGGCCGCCGGCAGTCCGGTGATCACCGGAACCCTGCCGGCCGCCCGGTACCCCGCCAAACCCCCGTACAACCTCATCCCCGGCCACGCCTACGAGGTCGTGTCCGTGGCGAACGGGCAGGTGCAGCTGCGTAACCCCTGGAACGCCAGCCACCCGACCCCGATGCCGGTACGTGCCTTCCTGGATCTGATGAGCCCCTGGTACGGGCACATCGAGGTGGCGCAGAGCAGCGTGGCGGCGCTGCCGGACTCCGACTTCCACGGGCAGGGTCGACCGACGGCCGATCCGACCGGGGTGCTCGACCGGGCCCGGCTGGTGCTGCCCACCCTGGCCGACACGATCGGCGCGGACCAGGTCGTGGCCGTCGGACCGGAGGTCTTCGAGGTGCGGGCGGGCGGGCTGCCGCCGCTGCGGGTCCAGGTCACCACCGGCCCTCTCACCGGCACGACGGTGGCCCAGACGACCCGCAACCTCGATGGCACCTTCACCCTGACGGTCTCCGACCGGGCCCTCGATCCCGTGGTGGACCGCGCGATGGCCCACGAGCTGGCCGAACTGCTGGCCCGGCACGAGACCGGCCAGGCCCAGACCGGACTCTTCGACCAGGGCGCCGCCGAGCAACCCATCGACCCGGCCGGTCTCACCGCCCGCGATCGGGGCCGGCTGGCGGAGCTGCGCCTGCTGGCCGCCGCGTACCCGGACGCCGACCCGAGCACCCGGCTGGTCCTGCGCCGCGAGATCGACGCCGTGGTCGACCGGCTCGGCCTACGCTGGGGTACGCCGCAGGCAGCGGCCCGGCTGGCGCTGCTCCCCGCCGACGTGTGGCACCAGGTGATCCGGTTGAGCGTGCCGACGATCACCCCGGAGGCGGTGGCCGGGGTACTGGCCGTGAACCCGAATCCGAACCGGGTGGAACGTTTCCGGGCCATCGACTACCGGGCCCGGCTGGCCCCCGACTTCCGGCCCTCCACGGCCGCCGAAATCACCGCCAAGCTGCGCGAGCTGGCCGTGCAGGGGGAGCAGACCCAGTCCTCCCTGCCCCGGATGCCGGCCCTGGCCGGGCAGGTCATCGCCCTGCCGCCGGCCGCCCTGGACTCGATCCGCCGCACCGATCCGCCGCTGGCCGACCGGCTGGCCGCCGACGGCGTCTACATCGACCTGACCGGCCGCTTCGACCTGCGCCCCTACACCCTCGACGGCGCACCCGAGTTTGAACTCTCGGTGTCGGCCCCCGCCTTCGACCTGAACACCGAGGCCGGCCGCAGGTCACTGCTGGCCGAGGACCGCAGCCGGGTGACCGCCGCCTTCCGTGCCGCGTACGGGTCCAACCCCGCCGCGATGGCGGTGCTCAACACCCACGGCTTCCACTACCAGAGCGACGCCCGGCTGATGGCGCTGGTCCCGAACGCGCTCACCGACGCGCTGCGGGCGATGCTGCCCCCGGATCCCAGCACGATCGTCGAGGTCGAGGTCGAGGTCGAGGTCGAGCCGACCGTCAGCGGCAGCGAGGTGGCCGTGGTCGCCGACCGGGTCACCCTGCCCCACGCTAGTCGCCCGGTCGAGTACGGCCAGGCCCTGGACGACCGCACCGGGCGACCAGCGCCACTCTTCGACGGCCCACCGCGCCGCGAGCAGGTGAACCAGGGCGTACTCGGGGACTGCGGAATGCTGGCCACCATGGCGGCCGTCGCCGGGCACCGGCCGGATGCGCTGGCGAGACTTTTCCAACCGAACCCGGACGGCACGGTCGACGTGCTGCTGCACGAGAGCCTGCTGCACGGCGGCACCTCGACACCCACCGGACGGCGCCTGCGGATCACCGTACGGCCGGATGTGCCCCTGCATGCGGGCAGCCCGGGGATGTCTGCCTATGCCGACAGCTCGGTGAACGGCTCCGGCTGGGCGGCGGTGCTGGAGAAGGCGCTGGCGGCGGTCGACCGGACCTGGACCGACCAGCGACGCGACGCCTGGCAGCGGGACTGGAGCAGTTGGCACAGCAAGGACGATCCGCATCGGGCGGCCCCGCTCGGCTACGCCCGGCTGGACGTGGGCAGCACCGGCGTCCTCCAGGCCGAACTGATGACCCAGTTGACCGGTGCGCCGAGCCGCATGTCGCTCTTCGACACCAGACCGGGGCAGGAGGCCGCAGTGGCCGCTAGGCTGGCCGCCCTCCTGGCCGCCGGGAGCCCGGTGATCGCCGGTACCCGGCCCGAGGGCGCCTACCCGCCGGGACTTGCCAGTCTGCCGTTCGGGCTCTACGCCCAGCACGCCTACGAGGTCGTGTCGGTGACCGGCGGCCTGGTGCAGCTGCGCAACCCATGGGGTCACGAACATCCCGCACCGATTCCGGTCCGGGACTTCCTGAACCTGATGGGGTCCGGCTACGCCCACCTGGATGTCGCAGGCACCACCCCCACCCCGCAGGCCAGCGCACCGACCAGCCCTTACGTCCCACCTGCCCAATTGACGACGCCGCTGACGACCTCGATCCCGGCGCCGCGGGCGGCGGAGACGACGGTCGTGACGGCCGGGGACAAGCCGCGCCGACACACCCTGGGGCGCACCGACCTGGAAGAGGAGCGGGCCGTCGTCAGCTACCTTGCGCTCCTCGGTGAGGACGGTTCGGTTAGCGGCCTGGGCGTGGTGCTGTCATCCGGTGGCAGCCAGCGGGAGGCCCACTGGCTGGCCACCGGTGCGGCCGCCGTCGGGAGGTCGCTCAACGTCGGGCGGGTCGAGGCGGAGCGGATCGCCCGCGAGGTGCTCGGGTTTAAGCTTCCGCAGGAGTCCGCGCTGCACGAGATGATTGACGGCTGAGGATGCCGGCCACAGGGACAGGGGGACAGCCGTTGCGATCCTTCACCGCCAACACAGCGATCCGAAACAACGTCCCGACCGACATCGGGTCCGCCCGACTCGGGGTGCGTTGGGTCGACGTGGGACCACCGGTGCGTGCCGAAATCGTCGTCATGCCGCGTCGGGAGGGAGACACCACGCGGTACGAGGTGACCCTCGGCGAGACCTTTCCGGTTGGCGAGGAGACCTGGCGCTTCGCGGATCTCGACATGACCAGTGCCAACCACTGGCAGGTGAAGATCCGTCGGGTGGACGAGGACGAGGTGATGGAGCCGCCCACCGGCCACCTCTGGAAGCGGGCACGCTTGCGCCCGTACGGGCAACTAGACGAGGCGCAACTCCAGTCGGTCGAGGCGGCGCTGGGGCGTCCGCTTCCGCCGGACTACCGCGACTGGCTGCGCCGGAACAACGGAGCCCTGCCCGAAGGCGAGCACCACATCCCCGGTGCACCCTTCTCGCTGCTGCCCGAGCGTCCGCTGTTCGGGATGCACCCTCAGTACCCGCCCTTCGACCTGGTGCACGCGCAGCGCGTACATCGGGATCCGTGGCTTTCGCCGGACTGGCTGGTGATCGCCAATCCCTTCGGCGGGCTGCTGGTGATCGGCACGCAGACACCCAACGGACATGTCTACTTCCTGCACGAGCTGGACCTGCTGGGCCCGCCCGGCCCGGCCGCCTCGGCGATACGGGAGCGGAAGCTGCGGGCGGTGGCCTGGTCGATGGGGGAGTTCATCGGAAAGCTGACCCCGAAGGAGCCCGACGATCAACCGGCGGTGCAGATCCTGCCGCCCGGCACCGCCACCGACCCGCGCAACTACGGCCCGTTCTGAGCAGGCCCCTGACGCCCAGCCGGGAGAACCGGGAGAGAAGCGTTGCGCTCCTTCACTGCTGTCGCCGCCATCGCGAACAATGCCACGGCCAACGTCGGACCGGCCCGGTTCGGGGTCCGTTGGGTCGATGTCGGGCCGCCGGTACGCGCCGAGATCATCGTCATGCCCTTCGGGGGCGGGGAGGATCGCGACTACGAACTCACCCTCGGTGAGACCTTCCCGGTCGGTGAGGAGAGGTGGCGGTTCGCCGATCTCACCATGTCCAGCCTGGACGAGTGGGAGGTCATCGTTCGCCGGGTGGACGACGAGGAGCCGGCGGAGTCGCCGACCGCCCGGCCGTGGGAGCCGGCCCGGCTGCGCCCCTACGGCCGGCTGGACGAGGAGCAGCTCCGCTCGGTGGAGGCTGCCCTCGGGGTGCGGCTGCCGATGGAGTACCGCGACTGGCTGGGCCGGAACAACGGCGCCCTGCCCGAGGTGGAGCATCACATTCCGGGTATTCCGTTCACCCTGATGCCGGAACGCCCGCTGTTCGGGGTGCACCCGCAGCACCCGGCCGTTGATCTGGTGCACGCCCAGCGGGTCCATCGGGACCCCTGGCTGTCGCGGGACTGGCTGGTCATCGCCAGGCCCTCGGGAGGCCTGCTGGTGGTCTCGGCAGCAACGACCGGCAACGAGG
The DNA here is from genome assembly GCF_040643455.1 of Micromonospora sp. NPDC047134. Lineage (NCBI taxonomy): Bacteria > Bacillati > Actinomycetota > Actinomycetes > Micromonosporales > Micromonosporaceae > Micromonospora > Micromonospora sp. NPDC047134. The sequence continues at coordinate 1,695 of NZ_JBEYUI010000033.1, read as the reverse complement.
TGATCCACTTCCTGCACGAGCAGGACATGGTCGGTCCACCCGGCCCGGCGGCCTCCCTGGCCCGGGAACGCAAGTTGCGCCCGGTGGCGGAGTCCATGCCGGTGCTCATCGGTCGACTGACTCCGCTGGATCTGACTGACCTGCCTCCCGCCCAGTTCGCCACCGACCAGGAGAACGGCCCCAGGTGAGCGGGCTGGTGGCGGTCAACCGAGCTGGGTCAGCAGGTCGGCGTACGCGACCCGGACCGCGGCCAGCCGCTCGCGCCGGAACCGGCCCGGCTCACGCTGGTGCAGCTGCCGACCCCGGTCGCTGACGAAGGCCGCACCGGGGATTTCTGCCCCGTCGGGGGCGAACTTGACCACCTCGTCCAAGGCGGCGACGGCACGGGTGAGTGCGGCCCGCGCCCGCTGTGCCGCCTCACCGGTGGTCTCCGCCGGCACCGATGCGGCGTACGCGTCGGCCACCAGCAGCCATTCGCCCGGATCGAGCAACTGGGAGGGCTCGTCACCGCCGTACCGGAACCCGCCACCCGCATCGGTCGGGGTGGCCGGTAGCCGGAAGACGAACTCCCGTTCCTCGCCGCAACCCTCGCAGGCACCGGTGTAGCGGCTGGCCAGGTCACCGTCGGCCAACACGACGACGGAACTGTGCCGGGGGAACCGGGTGGACCCACACGAGCAGGCGTGCAGATCCATGTAGAGGTGCGCCTCCGCGTTGGCACGGCTAAGCGGCGGATTCATGTGCTCAACCGTACCGATCAAACCCGCTTGCTCACCGCCCCGGTGACGCCGCTGGCATACTCGGCCCCCATGGTGCTGTCGCGGGGTTGGGCGGTCTTCCTCACCGGGGTCGGGGTCTGGACCTGGGTGATCTGGCCCCGCTTCGCCCTGGCCATCTGGAACGACCCCAGGTCGTGGGCCAGCTCAGTGGTCGGGGACTGGCCGGCGACCGGCTTTCTCTGGGTGCACGCGTTGCTGATCGGCGCCTCGCTCGCCATCGGCACGACCGTCGGCCTGCTCGGCCTCCGCGCCTGGAGAGCAGCATCCCGCCGTACGCCCTGAGTCCGGCAACCCTTCGACACCCATCGGTACGCCAGGTCGGCCGTGCTGAGGGTGTCCCGCGGAGTGTGACCGGGGCCGCTCCCGCTCGATTTGACGATCATTCCGTCGGACGCGTAACTTTCTCTCTGCCAGCGCGGAACGGGCGAAACGGGGCGAAAGACCCGAGAGCCCGCACCGATTGGCACCGGGTCCTGGAGGGGAACTTCCTGGCCAGGCTCGGACCGGATGGTGCTCGCAGGATTCGCCGGGAGGCGGATTTGGCGGAGCGAAACCGACCGGGTAAGGTTCACGACCGGCAGGGCACCGGGCGAGCCTGCGGGAGACCGCAGCGGCCGGCCTGCCAAATCCGATGAACTGGCAAAGCGGATCTCCGCTGCGCTGGATCGCGGGTGCCGAACCAGATGAAGCGTGACGGACCGGGACACACCGGTTGACACGGGCCAGACGGTGAGGTAACGTAGTAAAAGTGCCCGGCGCGAGAGCGGCGGGTGCGGGAGCGGAACGGTAGCCCCGGATGGTGGCCCTGGTGGGTTGTCTGATGGTGTGTGGTTGTTCTTTGAGAACTCAACAGGGTGTTTGATAAGCCAGTGCCAAGTAGTTTATGCCCCGTGCCGGCTGGAGGTCTTTGATTTCT